>CAXMPG010000131.1:0-63610 GCA_964195485.1 uncultured Desulfobacterales bacterium | reverse complement strand
CAACTTGCTTTAGCTGTAGCGACATTATTTATTTTTGAGGTTTCTGCTCAAATTCAAGAAACAACTACAAATTCTTTTTCTTCTGATTTAACAGAAAAGTCTAGTTTTAACATTGGGCAGAGAGCGGCTGGTACCCCAGCAAGTATTGCTTCCATTGACACGATTTGGTCGGATGATTTTTCGGATACCTTAAACTGGGCTTATACGGGAGGTACAGACGAATGGAATATTGATTCTTCTTTATCACAGTCTCTAATATCACAAGGCTTTGATGCGCAAATGAATTCAAATTCTGGCGGCAGGTTTGCCTCTATTGATTCAGATGGGTCAGGTAGTACGGGTGTTCAAGATGCAGAAATTGAATATACTGGCGGTGTAATTGATTGTAGTTCTTACCCGGATGTTAGATTGGTTTTTCAAACCTATTTAAGACAGTTTCAAGAGATAAGACAAGTTATTGTTTCAAATGATGGAGGCATAGTTTGGGATACCATTCCAGTATTAACCCAATTTGGACCATCAATATCTAGTCCAAATGGATATACAGAAATTGTCGATATCTCGGCAGCTGCTGGTGGTCAAGCTAATGTGAAAATCAAGTTTCGTTATGTAGGAGCATTTGATTGGTTTTGGGCAATTGATGACGTGAGAATTGTTTCGGCTCCCAATAACGAATTAGCGCTTACTCAAGAGTATTACAATACCACAACTGATTTGACATCTTCCACGTATTATAAAATGATTCCAGTACGACAAGCAGATTCTTCTGTTGTTAATTTTGGAGCGAAGTTCATTAATAATGGGGTAGCTGATCAACCAAACACGAAAGTAACTGCAAGTGTAAGTTTTGGTGGGAGTGTTATTTATAGTGACACTTCAGACTCTGTGCTATCTGTGCCAAATGCGGCTTCGGCAGTGAATTTTAACACGATGTTTAGTGCCTCAAATGGATTAGGTAGATACGAAATTCAGCTCGAGGTTAGCTCTGATTCTACCGATGAGGTTCCTAGAAATAATACTATTTCAAATTACTTGGAGGTATCAGGAAATCAATACCGAAGAGATAACGATACCATCACAAATGATAATTGGTTTGATGTGACTTCTACTTGGGAAATGTTACTAAAATATGAGATTTATGCAAATGATACCGTAGTGGCCTTGTCTACATTTTTTCCTTACTCGATTGTAAGTGGAAGAGGCGTAAATGGAGGCGATTCTATTTCGTATTATTTATATGAAGCATCAGATTTAAAAAACCCAGTAGCTAGCTACGAAAACTATTATGTTCAATCTACAGATATTAATAGCTGGATAACATTACCTATGCCAGTGGCAACATTAACTCCGGGTATTTATTACGCTGGATTTAAGATCCACAATAACAATAGTTCTGTTGGAACAAATAGCGCTTTAAATGCTGGTACGGCTCCGTTAACAGTATTATTAAGAAGAAATGCCACTGTAGCTTCTGACCCATGGGAGTACACCACTAGTTTTACACCGTTTATAAGAATGTATACTAAAAGTGCAGATGCATGTAATGGGGTAAGTATTACTATTGCTGATAGTGTAAGCGATAGCACAACTTTTGGCGCAATTGATATTCAAGTTTCTGGTGGAGCACCGCCATATACGTATGTTTGGTCTGGTCCAGATAGCTTTTCTGCAAATACGCAGGATATAGACTATTTAGTTAATAGAGGGACCTATTATGTAACAGTAACCGATGTCTTTGGCTGTGAGGGTATAGATTCTTCGGTGGTTGCTGGTACAGTAACAGTTTCAGAAATTAATCCATTAAACGCGTTGGTGTTATTTCCGAACCCAAGTGACGGAAGGGTCTTTTTAAAAGGAGATGACTTGGAACAAGGAACATATACGGTGGCTGTTTACAGTATGGTAGGGAAGCAGTTGTTTACCCAAGAAGTAGATTTAAGTAATCAATATGATCGCGTTTTTGATTTGTCTCATCTCAATCCCGGAATGTATTTTATCACTATTTCGACAAGGAATAATGAGCAGAAAACCCTCAAGCTAATATTGAATTAATAGTAAGATGTTTATTTTTAAAAGCCACCGATGACTTGATTATCGGTGGCTTTTTTGTGTTATAACCTATATATCATCCGTAGATAGCCATTGCTTTAAATGACTTTATGGATGGAGTATTTGTTTTACGGTAAAATAGATAAAACTAAATAGTTGCTAATAGGGGATTATTGTGCTGGTGTTTAAACTTTTACTGTATTCCGTTAAAATCTCAGTTTAAATTGTTTATGTTTGGAATGTATAATCTAACATAATCTAATATAACTAAACTATGAGAAAAATCACACTTTTTGCTGCGGCATTAATTCTAACATTATCCGCTTCTGCGCAGAGTAGTTTTAATACACCTAGCAAACTTCAAAAGACAGTAAATACCTCAGCGAATAGAACTTCGTCCCGGTCTTTGACGGTTACAATCTTGTCTACCAACAATTATATTGCAGGCTCAACAATGGATCTATTATTTGATTTAACCTTGGCAACCCCTGATGATGAGTGGGGAGATTCATTAGCGATGACTTTTCCAGCTGGAGTGACTATTAATGGAGGATCAGATCCATTATTCGTGGCAACGGCAGGTCAACCAGATGAAGTTTTGAATCTACCTATCGTATCACCATTAATTTCTTGGGGTGATAATGATAATGTTTTTGGCGGTATTGAGCCAGGTTTAAACAGTTTTTATGTGAATGTAACTATCCCAGCAGGTCAAACAGGTCCGTTAACAATTTCTTGGTATATAAGTGGTGATGAGTATGCGGGTACGGCTGCTCCACACTTTACGACTGGTACTTCTAGTGTAAATCCGTTGCCTTCTGTTGCTGATCTTGCTGTAGTAGGTACTTCAAATAATAAGTATCTATCCATTCCTTTTTCAATGCCTAGATCCATTAATTTTTCGGCAGAATTAGAAAACAACGGGGCTACTTTAACAACGACTACTAATGCAACTGTTGATATTCCAGGAGCTGCTTATTCAGAAACTACTGCCGTAACCGTTCCTTTTGCAACATATACAAATCAGTCTGTTTCCTGGGCTAACGGTGTTTCTCTTACAGCTGTAGGTGCGTATGACGTTTATTTTGATGTAGCAAATGCAGGTGATTTTAATCCTATTGATAATAAAGATACGTTAACTGTTCTTATTTCTGATTCTGTTTATGCCTATGTGGATACTGTTGGTGATGCTGAAGCTTTAGGTTTTGGTACCGGAACGGAGGGAGTCTTTGGAAGTATTTATGATATTCCAGTATCTCAAAATTTAACCTCAATTTCATATTATGTACCTACTCCAGATCCAACAGCTTTGGTTTCTGTAATAGTTTATGAAGTGGATGCAAATGGACCAACGACTAATATTCTGTTTGAAAGTGCTTTTATGGCAACAACTGGATCGGGTCCGACTGTATTTACACAGGCGGCTAACATCTCTTTAATTGGAGGTAACAAATATTTAATAGGTATTCATAAACAGGCTACTGGAGATGTGTTTATAGGTAGAAATTCTTCTGGTTATTTTGCGGATAGTCATTTTGCCTATTTTAATAGTGCTTGGAATGAGATAGGTAGCCTAGGATTTCCGACTGCTCAGGCGATCTTCGCTAATTTCGGAAATTCTTGCCATGCGGAATTTGCAAATGCAACAGACCCATCTGATTCTATGACCGTTAATTTTACCGCTACATCTGTATACGGTGGAACAGGTACCTTGTCAAGTGCTTGGGATTTTGGTGATGGATCAGGTACTTCTAGCGCTTTAGACCCAACATATACGTATAGCTCACAGGGAGCGTTTAGTGTATGTTTAACTATTGATGATGGTGGCTCGTGTACAAATACAACCTGTCATAACGTAACTATTGATGACGGAATAAATGGTGTTTCTCAAATCCCAGCTCACGTATTGAGCGTTTATCCAAACCCAACCAATGGTCTGGTAAACATCTTATATAATAAAAAAGCACAGGTTTCTGTATATAGTATTGATGGCACAATGATAAAAGTTAAATCTACGAATGCAGGTACTTCTGAAGTGAATTTATCAGAATTACCAGAAGGTAGTTATTTACTAAAAATTACTTCTGAGGAAGGAGTTAGTGTAAAACGTATCTCCTTATTAAAATAGGATACGGCTAAAAAAAACTAAGCCCGACTGGAAATAGTCGGGCTTTTTTGGTTGGTATACCCCCTTATTCTGTAAACTTATTGTTATTTCCATATATAATGTCCATATATTGGCATGAAGAGGTTGCCCAATGTTGTTTATAGCACTATATTTGAAGCCTAAATAAATAATAAAAAAAAACATATGAAAAAATCATTACTATCATTTATGGGAGTTGCGGTTACTGTTCTTGCTTTTGGGCAAGTGTCAGAAGTTGCAAAAAGCCCAGTTAAAGAGTTATCGAAAGATGCATCTGCTGTTCAAACAGCATATACAACTCCGGTAACAAACAACCGTTCTGCTGGTGCAGGAAACGGAACAGCAGCTTTAGGAGCAACTCTTTTTGCTGAAACATTCGGAATGGGACTTGCAGGTGATGCAGGTAACGGTGCTTGGACTACTAGTGGAAACGATGGTACTGGTGTTGCTGATCCTGATGCTGTTTGGGAATATAGAGGTACTTCAACTACTCCAGATAATACGGTAGGTTCAAGAGGTGCTTATTTCGCTTCTCAAGCTCCAATTGTATCGCCAACGGCTGCAAATGGATTCTTTATTTTTGATTCTGATTTCCTTGATAACGCTGGTGTTCAGGGTGCTTTTGGATCAGGTGTATCTCCAACTCCACACGAAAGTTGGTTAGTTTCTCCTGCGTTTACTACTGTTGGTGCTACCGATGTTAGTATTAACTTCAATACTTATTTCAGAAGATTTCAAGGTGATGCTTACGTTTTATTATCTATTGACGGTGGTGCAACATGGGGTGACTCTATAACTATTTTTGATACTGATTTTGGTGTAAACCTTGCATCTGCTGCAGATGCGGTTGTTAACACTAAGATTAACTTCATTGCTAACCAAGCAAATGTGAAAATTGCATTTTACTTTGATGGTATTACAAATGGTGACGGTTATTACTTCGTTAATATTGATGATGTAATTGTTGCTGAGTCTCCAGATCATAACATGGCTTTAGACGGTATTTATTATATGAACAATGTTGATACTGGTTCAACTTTGTATTATACAATGGTTCCTTCAATGTTAGCTATGAGTGACACTATTCAATTTAGTGCTAATGTAACTAACCAAGGTGGGTCTGTTCAAACTGGTGTTAAATTTAATAACGTGTATACTACTCCAAACGGATCAACTACACTTTCTTCTCCTGCTGTATCTGTTGCTTCTGGAGCTTCTGATTCTTTAGTTGTTGCAACTATGATTGTATTGGATCAAGGTATTGGAAATTATTCTTGGGCATATTCAGTTGATGCTGATTCTACTGATGATGTTCCTGCTGATAATGTATGGGATACTGTAAATGTTGCGGTAACTGATTCTACATATGCTAGAGATGAAAATGCTAGTGGAAATAGCTGGTATGGTGCGGGTTCTTCTTTTGAAATAGGTCCACTATTTACTATTTATGAGTCAGTTAAACTTACTTCTGTAACTGTTGGAGTTGGTGCTGCTAGTGCTGATGGGGAAACTTTTAGTATTTATATTTATGATGCTGATTTTAACTTACTAGGTTCAAGAGAATTCATTACATATGATTCTGTTAACAATGCAGGTATGGCTGTTGCTTATTCTGTTCCAGAAATGATTTTAACTCCTGGACAATATGTTGTAACGTATAAAAGTTATACTGATGCACTTTATTTTGCTAGATCTCCAGTTGATGCAGATCCTCAAACAGTGTTTGTTGATCCTTCTGCCGGTGGTACTTGGTTCTATACTTCATCTATTCCTGTAGTTAGATTAAATGTTTCTTCTGACTTATTTATATGTGATTTAGCTGTAACGGCAGTTCAAACTGGAAACAATACTGGTGTTGCAACAGCTACGCTTGGTACTGCTCCTTACACGTACTTATGGGATAATGGTGAAACTACAGCTACAGCTGCTAACTTATCTTCTGCAGTAGGTGCTGGAGTTTCTCATACAGTTACTGTTACTGATGATAGTGCTTGTACTGCTTCAGCTACAGCATTAATCGTTAGTGGCTTAATTGAAGCTGGTATCGAAGGTGATGTTGCTATCTACCCGAATCCAAACAACGGTAACTTCCAATTAAGTTTAGAAGGTGTTTTTGCAGGTGAGTATAACTTAACTGTTACAAACATTATTGGTCAAGTTGTTTACCAAAACGTTTTAAATGTAAACGGAAACTATAACGGAAACGTTGAGCTTTCTAACATGCAAAATGGAATTTATTTCATGGAAATCGCTAACAATAATGGCGAAAAATCTGTGATTAGATTTATTGTTAAGTAATTAACAAATAATAGAATTGAAAGGTCTGCTCATTGAGCAGACCTTTTTTTTTGTCTATTTTTTTCTAAAAGAGGGTATTTCCTATTTGAACGACATGACTATTGTGCAAGTAGTTAGTAAGTAGTCTTTTCATAGAAAGTTCAAATGAGAATGCGGGTAAATCTAGTATTAGATTTAGAATAGTAATTCGTAAAAAAAATGGAAAGGAAAGACCTACGGATAGAGGGGGTTTTAATTAGCCTTTTCGCGAATTGTTTTCATGAAGTTAGACGCGTAAATAAAGTCGGTTAATTCTTTATTTTGGGTTTGTAGAATGTCTTTTCTAGAACCATCCCAACACTTATCTCCATTATGCAAAAACATAATATTATCACCAATTTCCAATACAGAATTCATATCGTGAGTAATCACCACTGTAGTGATATCATACTCATAGGTGATTTCACTAATTAATTGGTCAATTACAACCGATGTTTGTGGGTCAAGTCCTGAATTAGGTTCATCACAAAACAAATACTTAGGTTGCATTGATATTGCTCTTGCAATACCTACCCGTTTTTTCATTCCGCCAGAAAGCTCATCCGGAAACAGCGCTTTAACTCCGTGAAGATTTACTCGTTCTAAACAAAAATCAACACGGTCATTCATCTCTTTTTGCGTCTGATTGGAAAAAACACGCAAAGCAAACTTCACATTTTCTTCAACAGTCATAGAGTCAAAAAGTGCTCCTCCTTGAAAAAGGAACCCAATACTTTGACGTAAAGCGGCCTTTTCTTTTCGGTCCATTTCCCAAAAGTTCTTTCCGTCATAATTTACAATTCCAGTATTAGGCTCTTGAAGACCTACAATACATTTGGTAATGGTTGTTTTGCCAGAACCACTAGCCCCAATAATGAGGTTGTTTTTGCCTTTTTCGAAAGTGAAATTAATGTCATTTAAGACGGGTCTTTCGCCAAATGATTTACTTAGGTTTTTTATCTCAATCATAATAATAGTAATTGAGTTAGCACATAATTTATGGCTAAGATTATGATGCTACTTTGAACCACAGCAGTAGTACTTGCTTTTGCTACTTCAACAGAACCACCTTTCACATAATAGCCAAAATAGGCGGGTACGGATGTAATTATAAAACCAAAAACCAAAGACTTTATCATACTGTAGTAGTAGTCAAAAGCTTCAAACTCATATTGAACGCCATAATCGTAATCATAAGGTGTGATTGCACCAGAGCTTACGCCAGCAATGAAGCCTCCTCCAATACTCAAAAAGATACTTAAGGTAATAAGAATAGGATTTAATAATACGAGTGCAATGATTTTGGGTTGGACTAAAAAACTAGCGGAGTTAACCCCCATAATCTCAATGGCATCTATTTGCTCTGTAACACGCATTGTTCCTAATTGTGAGGAAATACTTGATCCAATCTTTCCGACCAGAATTAAGGCTACGATAGTAGGCGAAAATTCTAATATTACAGATTCTCTAACAGCAAATCCAACGGTGTATAGTGGAATAAGTCCGCCACCCGTATTTGAGGCAGTTTGAATAGTAATTACCGCACCCATAAAAAAAGAAATAATGGCTACAATTGGAAGTGAACTTACTCCTAAAGTAACCATTTCGTCAAGTATGTTTTGACGAAACATTTTCCATTTTTCGGGTCTTGAAAAGACCTTATTCATGAAAAGAGTGTATTTACCTATGTGATAGAGAAACTTCATTTACGTGTATATTCGATTCAAATATTGAATTAGAATTGATTCGACTATTCTTTATACCAACGAAAATATAACTCTAAATGGTATTTTAAACAATGTGGAAAGGTTAATTGCGTTGGGGATGGAAATATTGTTTTTTTTTACCAAATTTGAAGCGCAAATGCAGAAGAGATTTATACACGTAATAGCGATTAGCTTTTTGATACTTTTTGTGGGTGCAACTGTTTCTAGTTGTTCTGCAAAAAAGAAATGTAGCCCGCCATGCCCTACGTGGCAGAAAAAGAAACCGAGAAGGTAAATGAAGTCCAAAGAGTTTTTATCAAATTTAGAAGCGCATATTCCAATGGAGGCACTTGAATTAGTGTGGCCCTTAATTGAGGAGTATGACTTCACGTTAACCGTGACTAATGAACGTAAAACGAAACACGGAGATTACCGAATGCCAATGATGGGAAATCAGCCCCATAAAATTAGCGTAAACGGAACATTAAATCGATATGCTTTTTTACTGACCTTTATACATGAGGTAGCGCACATGCATGCGTTTGAAAAATATGGTAGGCGTATTAAACCGCATGGAATTCAATGGAAAAGAACTTTTATTAAATTGGCAAAACCATTTTTGAAAAAGGATATCTGGCCTTTAGATATATTAGAGGTTTTGACTAATTATTTCAAGAATCCTAAAGCGAGTAGTGCAGGTGATATTAATCTTACTAGGGTATTAAGAAGTTATGATAAGAATCAAGATTTATACCTTGAGGATGTAGCAGAAGGTAGTTTATTTGCAGTGAATAATGAGAATGGACGTTGGTTTGAAAGAGGAGCTAAACGAAGAACACGGTATTTGTGTACAGAATTGGAAACAGGAAGAAACTTTACCATTCATGGAATGGCGAAGGTTTTCGTTAAAGAATAGGGTAAAATGGATAATAATAAGTATGCGGTTATTATGGCCGGAGGGGTTGGTAGTAGATTCTGGCCAAAGAGTACTGAGAATACCCCTAAACAATTTTTAGATGTATTAGGAACGGGTATAACATTAATTCAACGCACATTTGAGCGGTTTAATAAATTAATACCGGCAGAAAACATCCTAGTAGTTACAAACGATAAATATGTGGAATTGGTTTTAGAGCAATTGCCATTGATGAATCCTAACAATGTTTTAGCGGAACCTTTTATGAGAAATACCGCTCCATGTTTGGCTTATGCGGTGAAAAAAATTGAGAGTGTAAACCCAAATGCGGTGATGGTAGTAACTCCTGCAGATCATTTAATTGCTAAAACAGATGTTTTTGAGTCAATTATGACTCAAGGATTAGAGTATGTATCAAATAATGATGCAATTTTAACTATTGGAATTGAGCCAGATAGGCCAAATACAGGGTATGGTTATATTGAGTATGATACATCGGAAGGAATTAATGACGCTCCGGTGAAGGTCTTGAATTTCAAAGAAAAACCAGATTTGGAAACCGCTAAGGGATATATAAGTTCCGGAAATTTCAGTTGGAATTCGGGCATGTTTTTGTGGAGCTTGAAAACCATTAATGAGAGCTTTATGATAAATGCACCTGAAGTAATGAGCCATTTCATTACGGAAAAAGAAGTTTATTACACCAAGAATGAACAAGAATTCATCAATACGGTATATGAAAAATGCCCTTCTATTTCTGTGGATTATGCTATTTTAGAAAAGGCAAATAATGTTTCGGTTATCAACACGGATATTGGATGGAGTGATGTTGGAACTTGGGTTTCTTTACAGGATCATATTGAAGAATCAGATGGAGGTAACTCCGTTATATCAGGTAAAACTTTAATGGATCAATCTTCAGGTAATATTGTGAGTTTAGCGGACAATAAAATACTTGTGACTAAAGGGTTAAATGATTTCATTATTGTAGAAACGGATGGTGTTTTAATGATTGTAAGTAAAGAGTACGAACAAGACATTAAGAAACTCCGAGCAGATGCCGGTAGTAAATTTGGCAAAGAATTATTATAAGAATTCAATTATTTTATAGCACAAAAAAAGCGGGTCATCGACCCGCTTTTTTTGTTTCATTAATTTTTTAATGTAAACTTCCCGTCATTTCTTCGGGTTTAACCCATTCGTCATATTCTGCTGCTGTAACATAACCTAATCGTACCGCTTCTTCTTTTAAAGTAGTACCATTTGCATGTGCTGTGTTTGCAATTTCAGCTGCTTTGTAATATCCAATTTTGGTATTTAAAGCGGTCACTAACATTAATGAGTTGTTCAATAATTTAGTGATGTTTTCGTAATTTGGTGTGATTCCAACTACGGCATTATCTGTAAACGAAACACATGCATCACCAATTAAACGGGCACTTTCTAAAAAGTTAGAAGCCATCATTGGTTTAAATACATTAAGCTCATAATGGCCTTGCATTCCACCTACAGAAATCGCTACATCGTTACCCATAACTTGTGCGCAAACCATAGTAAGAGCTTCGGCTTGGGTAGGATTTACTTTACCAGGCATGATAGAAGAACCTGGCTCATTTGCGGGTAAGTTTAACTCCCCAATTCCAGAACGTGGGCCAGAGGCTAACATTCTAATGTCATTCGCAATTTTATTAAGGGAAACGGCTAATTGTTTTAATGCGCCATGTGATTCTACAATAGCATCATGTGCCGCAAGTGCTTCAAATTTATTCTCTGCGGTAATAAACGGAAGTCCAGAAAATTCTGCAATTTTTTGTGCTACCAAAACATCATATCCGGCAGGAGTATTTAATCCAGTACCTACAGCGGTTCCACCTAAAGCAAGTTCAGATAAATGATCCATGGTGTTTTTCAATGCCTTTAATCCGTGTGTTAATTGAGAAACATACCCAGAAAATTCTTGCCCTAAAGTCAATGGTGTAGCATCCATTAGATGCGTTCTGCCAATCTTTACCACATCCTTAAACTCAATAGATTTAGCCTTTAGTGCGTCTCTTAATTTTTCTACTCCAGGAACGGTTGTTTCCACAATCATTTTGTAAGCGGCAATATGCATTCCCGTAGGAAAGGTGTCATTTGAAGATTGCGATTTGTTTACATCGTCATTAGGTTGAATCGTTTTTTCGCCTTCGCCAATTTTCTTTCCAGCTAATTCATGTGCTCTATTTGCGATAACTTCATTCACGTTCATGTTACTCTGCGTACCAGAACCTGTTTGCCAAATTACCAAAGGAAATTGGTCATCATGTTTGCCTTCAATAATCTCATTACATACCGCTGAAATTAAATCTCTTCGGTCTGCGGGTAATACCCCTAATTCACAGTTTGCATGGGCTGCAGCCTTTTTTAAATAGGCAAAACCTTTAACAATTTCATTGGGCATACTTGCGCTTGGCCCAATCTTAAAGTTGTTTCTAGAACGTTCTGTTTGGGCTCCCCAGTATTTGTCGGCTGGGACTTTCACTTCGCCCATGGTGTCTTTTTCTATGCGATACTCCATATCTAATTATATAATAAATCGTTACTATTCAATCTTAAAATTTCGTTTGCAAAGGTACGAACCCGAGCAATATCAAACCTTTAAATAACTATGATTTTACTCATTATTCTATTTTGCTTTTTGAAATGATTGGCTACCTTTGGCGATATAGAAAAACACGAAAAATGAAATTTTTAGGATTTGTAATTACCATTATTGTTGCTTCTTCAGCATTTTTTACTTTACTAGCACTTGGTATTGGCTCTTTGACTTTGTTTAAAAAAGCAAAAGAAGAGGAAGAACACGTTAAGTTAGATTAGTTCTAACACTTTTTCTGGTGGTCTGCCTAAGACTGCCTTGTTTCCTTTTATTACAATAGGTCTCTCTATTAACTTGGGGTTTTCTACCATAGCTTTTATCCATTCATCATTGGTTAAATCTTTTCCCTTATAATTTTCTTTGAAGATTGCTTCTCCTTTTCTAATTATGTCCACCGCTTTAAGATTTAACTGTTCTAAAACCTCTTTCAGTTCTTTTTCTGTAGGAACGTCTTTTAGGTATTCAATTATTTCTGCTTCAATTCCGTTTTCACGCAATAACTGTAAGGTCTGACGGCTTTTGCTACACCTTGGATTATGATAAATTTTATAGGACATTTTCTTTCGTTTTTGAGCAACCGAAAATAAGAACACTCGTTCATATAGTAATTAAGAAAAAAGGTTTTCTTTGTACGTACTGGATAACGAATTGATGAATAATTTCTCAAACTTATTAAAGGTTAAAAAAGCCATTTTTGCAATGCTTTTTGTTCTAGGCTACACGCTTAGTAATGAAGCTGTTGCTCAAAATTGTGTGGCGTTTTATGGCGCAACTGGTGAGCCACCTTCGGGCCTTACTCTTGATTTATGTGCCCCAAATCCTGGTTTAGTAATTTTAGACGCTACCGTTATTTCTGGTACTGCTACGGCTTATACTTGGAGTTCAGGGATTAGTGGAAGTACTACTTCTGCCTTTTCTACCGGTGTTTATACGGTAACCGTATCTTCATTTGGAGCTCCATTGGCTTGTGTGTTAGATTTTATTGTTACTTCTCACCCGAACCCAATACCAACTTTAGCAGGAAATGATACGGCATTTTGCGCTGGTGATTCGATTGCATTAAGTTCTCCTACTGGTTATACTGCGTATATCTGGTCGGATAATGTAACTACTGATGATTCGTTGTTAGTTTATGCGGCAGGGACTTATACGGTGACCGTTACAGATGCTTTTGGGTGTTTGGGTTCAGATTCTATTGCAGTTATTCAAGATACGTTGCCGGTTCCAAATCCTGGAGCTGCAGTATCTCAATGTGTTGGTGACTCTGCTACATTTGATGCAGGTGTTGGCTTTTCAACTTATTTATGGAGTAATACGGATACTACTCAAATGGTGAGTACGGATATTGCTGGTGTGTATGATGTAACCGTAACGGATTCTAATTCTTGTTCGGGAGCATCTCAATTCACGTTTACTAATTACACGATTCCAATAGTAAATATTGGTGCAGATGACTCTTTATGTAAGGGGAGTAGTAAATTATTAGATGCTGGAATTGGATTTAATAGTTATTTGTGGAGTGATGGATCAATTGGTCAAACGGCTTCTTTTTCCAGTACATCTAATCCTTGGGTTGAAGTTTCTGATGGTAACAATTGTTTGGCATCCGATACCATGCACTTAGAAATAAATCAACTACCAATTATTAACTTAGGAGCAGATGATACTATTTGTGCATCCCAAACCTATAACTTAAATGCTGGGAATCCTGGTGGTTCTATAGCCTCTTATATCTGGTCTACAGGGTCTAACAATCAAACGATTTCCATTGGTGCTAACCCTGGTTTAGTCAGTGATATTCTGACAGTATATTCCGTTACAGTTACCGATGTAAATGGATGTGTAGGTGCGGATACGCTCGAATTGGCAACGTATATTATTCCAGTACCTGTTGTAGGTAATGATACCTCATATTGTACGGGAGACCCATTTTCATTGATATTGGACCCAGGGATATTTGCTTCATATGCTTGGAGTACCGGTGCTATTACTTCTACTATTAGTATTGGAGCAGTTCCTATGAGCTATCAAGTTACGGTTACAGATGCTAGAGGGTGTACTAATGATGATGGATTGGTAGTTACTCAGAACGCAATTCCTACCCCAAACCTCGGACCTGATGATTCTTATTGTCAAGGTAGTAGTTTTACGAAAATTTTAAACCCAGGTCTATTTGATGCTTATTTATGGAGTGATAATAGTTCTGGACAAATTCTTGGAGTTAGCACTGCAGGCACCTATGGTGTTACCGTTACTGATGCCAATGGATGTTCAAATATAGATGATATCATTATTACAGAAAACGCTACTCCAGATGTTGATTTAGGTCAGAATGTATTCTATTGTGAAGATGTACCGGTTAACCACATGTTTGATGCAACGACTCTTTTAACAGGTGGTGGGTTCAATTTTCTATGGAATACTACGGAAACTTCAGGAGTGATTATTGCAACTACGTTTGGAACCTTTACAGTGGTTGTTACTGATCAGCTAACAAATTGCTTTGCTACAAGTTCAGTGGATGTTATTCCAATGGAGAAAGCAAGTCCAGAATTAGGAGATGATGGGTTAGTTTGTCAAGGTGAATTGGTAAGGCTTGATCCTAATGTAAGCATTAGTGGGTACAATTATACTTGGAGTACAGGTGCAACAACTTCTACTATAAGTGTATTTGAAACGGGATTGTATTGGGTAAGGCTTGATGCGGCTAATGGAACTTGCATAGGCTTAACAGATACGGTTTATTTTTCTCCAGGTGTTCTTCCAGTGGTAGAACTTGGTTCGGATCAATATGTTTGTGAGGGTCAAAATGTAACTTTATTAAATGGTTCTACGCCATTTCCTGGTTCTACCTATACTTGGCAAGACGGTTCAGCTGCTTTCAGTTTTAAAGCTACGGAAACAGGAATCTATGATGTGGAGGTGTCGAATGAGTGCGGTTCTGTGGTAGACCAAGTTTACCTTGAGTTTCAAGATTGTTCTAATTTTTATTTTCCGAGTGCTTTTACTCCAAATGCGGATGGTAGAAATGATATTTTCTACCCAAAAACTGATCAGGAGTTTAGTGAATATGGATTTTGGGTTTATGACCGATGGGGCGTGTTGATGTTTAAAACCAATGAACCTAACTTTGGTTGGGATGGAAAAGTAGACGGTGAATATGCTATTATTGGTACCTATGTATGGCGAATTAGTTACGTGTCTTCTTATCAAGAATTTGGAGAAAGGGTAGAGAAATCAGGTGAATTTATCTTAATTAGATAATTAATCCTCCTTAATTGCTCCCTTTCCAAACTTCATCAAATAATCTTTAATAAAACCATCTAACTCACCATCTAGCACATTATTTACGTTAGACGTTTCAAAGTTTGTTCTTAAATCTTTAATTAATTTATACGGATGAAGCACATAGTTTCGAATTTGTGAACCCCATTCAATCTTCATTTTATTACCTTCAATTACATCTCGTTCTTCTTGGCGTTTTCTAATTTCCATTTCATACAACTTAGATTTAAGAAGTTTCATGGCATTAGCTTTATTTTGAAGTTGAGATCTACTTTCCGTATTTCGAATGATTAGACCTGTTGGTTTGTGTTCTAACCGCACGCCTGTTTCTACCTTGTTTACGTTTTGACCACCAGCACCGCCAGACCTAAAGGTCTCCCATTTAATGTCACCTGGGCTTACGTCTACATCAATAGTGTCGTCAATTACGGGATATACAAATACAGATGAAAAACTGGTATGTCTTCTAGCATTAGAATCGAATGGAGATATTCTAACTAAGCGGTGTACCCCATTTTCTCCTTTGAGGTTGCCGTAAGCAAAATCACCTTGAATTTCTAAAGAAACAGATTTAATTCCAGCTTCTTCCCCTTTTTGGTAATCAATTTCTCGAACCTTAAGACCTTTTTTCTCTGCCCACATGATATACATACGCATAAGCATAGCGGCCCAATCTTGACTCTCTGTACCTCCAGCACCGGGATTTATTTCTACCACGGCATTCAAAGCATCCTCTTCGCCAGAAAGCATATTTTTAAACTCTAATTCTTCTAAGGCGTTAATAAGCTGTAAGTGTTGGTTGTCAATGTCATTGCTGACATCTTCCCCCATCTGAGCAAATTCCAATAGCACCTCTAAATCATCAAAGTGTGTTTGAATTTGGTTAAAGGAATCTACCCAAAACTTAATTCGCTTAATTTCTTTTAGAATTATTTCGGCTGTTTTAGGCTTATCCCAAAAAGAAGGATCTTGGGTCTTCTTTTCTTCTTCGTTAATTTGAATTACTTTCTCATCAACGTCAAAGGTACCCCCTCAACGCTACCAAGCGTTCTTGCAAATTCTTGATTTGATCTGCGTTAATCATTTTTGTAAGTTTTTAGTTGCTCCCAAACCAAGTTAGATTCAAAACCCCGCCCAATCACATATTGGGCGGTTTTTGCTATGCGTTGGTAATTTTGGATACCTCTATTTTTGTCAAATGTTTTATCAATCAATTCATGGAGCACTTTTTTATACTCCAATTCATCAATTTCAACCATCCCTTTTTTAATGCAATATTCAGAAATATCTTTCTGTTTTAAGGCCATTACAATCTTTTTCCTGCCCCAATGTTTGATTCTGAACTTACCTCTCGCATAAGCTTGACTAAAGCGCTCCTCGTTAAGATAGTTTTCCTGAATTAAATTCATGAGAACTTCCTCTCGTTCCTCGCTAGTAATATTAAAAGCACGTAGTTTCTGTCTAACCTCTGATTGACAACGTTCTTGATATGCACAATACTTCTTAGCCTTTTCGATAGCTTGAGATACAGTATAAACCTGGTCTGCCATTACTTAGATTTTTACAAACCTAAGTAATGTTTAACTCTTCATTTGATGAGTTAATGATTTTGAAATTCATTAATGGGTATGAAGTCCTTGGTAGAACCTTTATCCATTTTTTGTATTTGATTAACCATTGCAATTGATATTTCATCTTATTAGTAGAAAAATAAGCTTCTACAAATGGATGAGCCTTAATGGAAACTACATTCTCATTTTCAGTAACAATAGCTCTTTCAAGTTTACTTTCAATCTCATCAATAATCAAGATAGTCGCCTGAACCTCAATGGTTCCACCAGCTGTATCAGGAATAGTTTCAGTGGTTTTAATATCTAATTCCGGACGAACTCTTTGTCTGGTAATTTGAATTAAACCGAATTTACTCGGAGGTAAAATATAATGTTTAGAACGGTCGTTAGCCATTGCTTCAGTCATATGGTTAAAAAGCTTCTTTCTGTTTTCCGCTTTTATCATATCAATAAAGTCAACCACAATTATCCCACCTAAATCTCTTAGTCGTAACTGTCTAGCTACTTCTTCAGCAGCTTCTAGGTTTACTCTAAGCGCATTATCCTCTTGAGACACTTCTTTTTTGGCAGTATTCCCACTATTCACATCCACCACGTGTAACGCTTCGGTATGTTCAATAATTAGGTACGCACCACTTTTCATGGTAACGTTTTTGCCAAAAGATGATTTTATAGCTTTTTCAACGCCATAATAATCCATGATATTTACTTTGGTGCCTTTATATTGCTTTAAAATTTCCACTTTATCTGGAGCAATAGTCTCTAAAAAGGATTTTAACTCCTCAAAATATTCTGTGTCATCCACATAAATACTGTTGAATGAGGCGTTTAATAAGTCCCTTAGAATAGAGGTAGTTTTATCTAACTCCCCTAATACTCTCTGTGGCAAAGTCTTAACCTCCTGAAGTGCTCCGTGGGCTTTGTCCCATTTTGCAAGAAGGTTTTTTAAATCACGATCTAGTTCTGCAACCTTTTTATCCTTAGCAACTGTTCTAACAATTATGCCGAAGTTTTTGGGTTTAATACTTTTAATTAGTCTTTTTAACCGTTCTTTTTCTTTACGGTCGCGTAATTTTGACGATATAGAAATTCTATCCGTAAAAGGAACTAATACAATGTATCTTCCTGCAATACTGAGTTCTAATGAAAGTCTAGGACCCTTTGTTGATATTGGTTCTTTGGCAATTTGAACCAATACTTCTTGGCCTTGTTTTAATACATCCTTAACGTTTCCGCCCTTATCAATATCGGGTTCGAGCTTAAAATCTGCTAAGCTTGAATTTGATGCTCCACCATTTCTTACGATGCGGGTATACTTTTGAACGTTTGCAGCTAGAGGACCTAAGTCAAAATAGTGCAAAAACCCATCTTTTTCGTACCCTACATCGATAAATGCAGCATTGAGTCCTGGGACCAGTTTTTTCAACCTACCAATGTATAGGTCGCCCACAGCGTACTCACTATCGTTTTTTTCTTGGTGTAATTCTACAAGACGCTTATCTTCTAGCAATGCAACCTTGACCTCGCCAGAGGCTACATTAATAACAAGCTCTTTATTCACCTATTTCTATTTTTGAATGGATACTCCAAACAATTATGAAAAGGTAGAAATACAAAATAATGCCACCTCCTTGGAGGCAGCATTATTAAATGATTCTAAGATGTAAAAAAGAAATTATTTCTTCTTCTTATGTCTATTCTTTCTTAGACGTTTTTTACGCTTGTGCGTTGACATCTTATGTCTTTTTCTTTTTTTTCCGCAAGGCATACTTACTGAATTTTGAAGTTAGTTATAAATCTACCTCTTTAACTGTTATGAAACAACCAAAGATTATTTTGTTCTTTTCTTTACTAAGTGGTATGTAAACAAACTAGACTAAAGTCTAATTATACGTTTACGTTGTCTTTAACCTTACTCACAAATGTTTTCGCTGGTTTGAACGCAGGAATATTATGAGCTGGGATAATGATAGTCGTGTTTTTTGAGATATTTCTACCTGTTTTTTCAGCACGTTTTTTTACGATAAAGCTACCGAAACCTCTGAAATATACATTTTCGCCTTCGCTTAATGCGTCTTTAACCGCTTCCATATAAGCCTCTACTGTTGCTAATACTTGTGCTTTTTCAATTCCAGTTTTGTCTGAAACTTGTGATACTATATCTGCTTTAGTCATTTCTAAACCTTTAAAAATTACTTATTTGTCTTTATTTAGGGCGGCAAAGATACTCGTTTTTTTAACCTAGGAAAACGAATTTAAGTATATTTTAGCTTTTATGAAATTTTCTGATGATTTACTGTTTTGGTATGATAAAAATAAACGCGATTTACCGTGGAGAAACATTGATAATCCGTATGTTATATGGATTGCTGAAGTGGTGTTTCAACAGACAAGAATAGAGCAAGGATTGCCATATTTTTTAGAATTCATTAAAAATTTTCCGACTGTTTATGATTTAGCTGCTGCTTCGGAGGAATTTGTATTGAAGAATTGGCAAGGTTTAGGCTATTATTCTAGGGCCAGAAACCTTCATTTTTCGGCCAATTATATTGTTAATGAATTAAACGGTGAATTTCCTAAAACGTATAAAGATTTGTTAAAGCTGAAGGGAGTTGGGCCCTATATAGCCGCTGAAATTGCCTCTGTTTGTTACAAGGAAGTTGAGCCTGCAATTGATGGAAACGTTCTGAGGGTTCTTTCCAGATACTTTGGCGTTACCGATCCTGTTAATTCAACCCAAGGTGCTGCTCAGGTAAAACTATTTGCAACAGCGCATATTTCGCAAATGCGTCCAGGCGATTTTAATCAAGCCTTAATGGATTATGGTTCTTCTATTTGTTCTCCTAAAAAACCAGATTGTGAAAACTGTTTGTTTAATGTTACCTGTTGGGCCAATCTTAATAGTAAACAAGGGGAGATTCCAGTAAAGCTTAAAAAAGTAAAGGTTAGAAACCGATTCTTTAATTTTATGATTGTCCGTAAAGAGGCTAGTTTAGCGGTTGTAAAAAGAGGAAGTGGTGACGTTTGGCAAGGTTTGTATCAACCACCAATTATTGAGGTAGATGATGTTACCATAGAATTAGATGAGTTAGGTAAGGGTTTAAAAGGGTATTTATTATCGAGTGCTACACGCATATTATCGCATCAAAAGCTGTTTTTGAAATTTTGGGTTGTTGATGGTGGTTCGAGTCAATTGGACTTATCTAATGTGGAGTGGGTTAATTATGGTAAATTAGCGGAGATTCCAGTTCCTAAATCGATTGAGGAATTATTTTCTTCTAAGGAATTCAGAAGTCTTTTTAATAGTGTTGAATATTAATATTTTTGTAAAAAATAAATAGTTATGGCAGGGTCAGTGAATAAAGTAATTTTAGTAGGTCATTTAGGAAATGATCCTGAGGTTAGAGCATTAGAAGGTGGAGTGAATTTAGCTAGAATTTCAGTGGCTACCACTGAATCTTACACAGATAAAAATACCGGCCAAAAAATTTCAAATACAGAATGGCATCGTGTGGTAATGTGGCGAGGATTAGCAACGGTGGCAGAAAAGTATCTTAAAAAAGGATCCTTAGTATATATTGAAGGAAAACTAAGAACACGCTCTTGGGAAGACGAAAACAAACAAACGCGTTATTCTACCGAGATTGTAGCAGATAATATGACCATGTTAGGCGGCAGAACTGATAAGCCTGGAGATGTTGCTCCGGTTGCCCAACCAGCAAATTCGCCTAATAAAGTAGCTCCATCGGCTCCAGTCGCTTCTTCTGAAATGGAAGATGATTTACCCTTCTAATTAAAATTAAGAACCAAAAATTGAACAATACATTTAATTCCATTCTTTTAGTAATTAATCCAGATATCGATATTTTGAGTGTCGTAATAATGCTCATAAGTATAAGTTTCTTGCTTTTGTTATCTGCTATGGTTTCTGGCTCTGAGGTGGCGTTTTTTTCACTGTCACCTAAGTTAGTTAAGGAATTAGAAGATGAGCAATCTAAAACATCAAAGGTGATTTTAGGATTGTTAAAAAAGCCGAGGGAATTATTAGCCACCATTTTGATTTTTAATAACTTCGTTAATGTGGCTATTATTTTATTGTCGTCATTTCTGTCATTAAGTATTTTTAGCCCCACTGATATCAGTATCCTTGGGTTTGTTTTTACTGGATCAATGCAAGTGTTTTTTATTAACGTTGTATTAATTACGTTCCTCTTATTGATGTTAGGAGAGGTCATTCCGAAAGTTTATGCAGCACGATTTCCAATAAGCTTATTGAAAATGACATCTCCAATGTTAGATGTTGTGAATGGTTTTTTAGTTAAAATTAGGTTAACTCCCTTATTAGTTAAGTCGACTAATTTATTGAAAATTGAGCCAAAGGTTAATCCGCAGAATGTTACTGTAGATGATTTACAACATGCCTTAAACTTAACGAGTGATACGAGTATAGAGCCTGAGGATCAAAAGATTTTAGAGGGCGTTGTTCGGTTTGGTAATACCGATGTAAAGCAAATAATGACGCCTAGGGTTAAATCGGTTTTATTAGAAATAGGTACTCCTTTTAAAGAGGTCGTCAAAATTATTAAAGAAACACACTTTTCAAGAATTCCTATATATGAGGATAGCATTGATGTTGTAAAAGGGGTGTTGTATGCTAAAGATTTGCTGGCATACTTGGATCGAGAAGTATTTGACTGGGAACCATTAATGCGTGAACCCTTTTTTGTTCCGGAGAATAAAAAAATTGATAATCTGTTAACCGAATTCCAAACCAAGAAAACGCATATCGCCATTGTGGTAGATGAGTATGGTGGAGTTTCTGGATTAGTTACTTTAGAAGATGTGATTGAAGAAATTGTGGGTGATATATCGGATGAGTTTGACGATGATGATTTATTTTTCTCGAAATTATCGGATGATTGTTACGTATTTGAAGGTCAAACTTCCTTAATTAATATGTATCGCGTGCTAGGTGTTAATGGTTCCGACTTTGAAGAGGAAAAAGGCGAGGCGGATAGTGTTGCGGGTTTTGTACTTGAAGTGGCTGGAAGAATTCCTTTAAAGGGAGAGACAATAGACTTTAATAATTATACGTTTACGGTAGAGTCTGCAGATAGACGAAGAATAAAAAGTATTAAAGTTGAAATTAAAAGAATCCCCAATGCTAAGTAGGTTTGTTTTTGCGATGTTATTTATTGTAGGTCTTTCGGCTTGTGATAGTCATGATTATATTCCTAAACCAAGAGGGTACGCTCGAGTAGATTTTCCGGAACATTCGTATGCTAGGATAGGGAATGAAAATTGCGCATTTAGTTTTGAGAAAAGTGTGCTGTCCATTTATGATAATGTTCAAGCACCCGAAGGTGAGTCGTGTTGGTTTAATATCGTTTATCCTGGACAAAAGGCTAAGATACATTTCAGTTATTTGAAGATTACCCCCGGTAATTTACCGGTGTATGTGGAAGACGCTAGAAAATTGGCTTTAAAACATTTGGTGAAAGCAGATGATTTTGAAGAAAATGTGGTGATAGATGATGCGGCACGTGTTTATGGCGTTATTTACGATTTTAAAGGAAGTACAGCATCTAACCTTCAGTTTTACCTAACAGATAGCTTAAATCACTTTATTCGTGGATCCTTGTATTTTGAAGTAACCCCAAATGCAGATTCCTTATCTCCTTCTGAAAAGTATATTGAAGAAGAAGTAATGCACCTAATTAACACCTTTACTTGGCAGTAGGAGTAATCCAACGCAAAGCATAAATAAAGGATAGTAAAAGGAGCAATGCACCAAGTTGGTGAATCATTCCAAGTGAAATTGGAACCTTCATTATTAAGGTGAATACACCAATCACAAATTGAAAGATTACAATCCCAAAAATAAGGTTAAAACGTTTTTTTGTTTCCTTATCCGTAACTGCTTCTCTTGATATGTACCATAAATAACCTGCTAGAGCGACTACTAAATAGGCAATGTAACGGTGCATAAACTGAATTCCTGATGGGTTGTTTATTAGATTTGAAAGGAGCGAATCGTTTTCAAAAATAGTAGCGGAAATAAATTCTCCTGGATTCATATTTGGCCAGTAATTATGAATCAGTCCAGCATCTTTACCCGCTACGAAAGCACCAAATATTATTTGAATAGAAAGTAAAATCAATCCTAACCACGTTAATTTTGGTAGAACAGCATTAAAGGTGGCTTTCATCGTACTTCCTTGAAGCAAGCCAACAGCTAACCAAACAGAATAGCTAATAGTAAAAAATGCGGTTGATAAATGAGCTGCAAGTCTAAAGTGACTAACTCTTGGTTCGTGAACTAAACCACTTGAAACCATATACCAACCCAAAAAACCTTGAAATGCACCAAAGGCTAAAAGAATTAATAGTTGATTAAGAAGCTTTCCTTTAATGTTTCCCTTTACAATAAATATGATGAAAGGAATGATGAACACTAATCCAATCACGCGACCAAAAAGACGGTGAGTAAATTCCCAAAAAAAGATTCTTTTAAAGTCGTTTAATGAAAAATGGCTATGTGTAATTTGATACTCTGGGAATTTTTTGTACTGGTCAAAAGCATGTTGCCAGGCCTCTTCGGTTAAGGGGGGGATGGATCCCATAATTAAATTCCAATCTACCATAGATAAACCAGACTCTGTTAATCGGGTTAATCCGCCAATAGCGGTCATGATAAAAACAAGAACAGCTCCAATAAAGAGCCAGATGATTACTGGTTTGTGTTTTTCGGACATATCTATAATTAGAGTGCGAAACTAAAAAAGATTTAGCGGAATTTATACGAGAGAAAGAAAAAAGGAAGGACTAAATTTAAATTAGCTTGGACAATAAGTCAAATACAGATGGAAGATTGATTTTTGAAACATCAAAAGCACTTTCTTCGGATTTAATGTCATTTTCATTAACCTGTTCTACATCAGTGTTTTTGACCGTTAATTTAAAGTCGGGATTGGTATTATAGGAGTAATTAAGTCCAATTAAAACTAGACCAATTACGAATACAATTATTCCCGAAACTTTTTTCATCAATTTGAATTCCTGTTGTTGTTAGGTGATACAAAAATAGGTAATTATTCAGAAATACAAAAAAGAGATTTATGGCTTTAAATTCTTCATTACTTATAGTTTAATGGGTGTATATTTGCCCACTTTTAAACGGAATATGAGCAACGAAGCGCAGGGCGAAATGACATTTATACAGCACTTGGAGGTGTTGAGATATCACTTGATGAGGAGTGCTATTGCTATACTTGGCTTAGCCATTTTTGCGTTTGTCAATAAGAGTTTTTTATTTGACACCGTAATTTTCGGGCCTAAAAAGTCTGATTTTTTCACTTTTAGAAAGTTATGCGAGCTATCTGATTTCCTATCTCAAAAGATTCCAAGTTTAGTTTCTTCGCCAGATCTTTTGTGTATTGGGCAAAATTTTCCTACGCTTCAAAATATTGATATGGCTGGGCAGTTTACGGCTCATATTATGGTGTCAATGATTGCGGGACTTGTGGTTGCGTTTCCTTACATTTTATGGGAGTTTTGGCGATTTATTAAACCAGGGTTAGAAAAAAACGAATCAAACTATGCTAAAGGGTTAGTTTTCTGGGCGTCTCTTTTATTTATGACTGGGGTGTTATTTGGATACTACCTTATTGCTCCTCTATCAGTAAATTTCTTCTTCACGTATTCTATTAGTCCAGAAGTAACTACATTACCTACGCTTTCTGCATATGTATCAACGGTTACAGGAGTAGTTCTTGCGGCTGGGATTGTATTTGAATTGCCGTTAATTGTATATTTCTTAAGTAAAGTAGGAATCCTTTCGCCTAAAATTCTTAGAACGTACCGGAAACACTTTGTGGTTGCGGCATTAATTTTATCGGCTATTATCACACCACCAGACATCTTTTCTCAGATTCTTGTAACCATTCCGTTAGTGTTTTTATACGAGATAAGTATTCGTATTTCGGGGAGGGTAGTAGCTTTAAATTCGAAAAAAGAATAGTTATATTCGCATCTATTGAAAAACAAATCATAGTTGATTTTCGGAGTGTTATTCTCCCAGTTTTCTATGATACAATGACACTTATTACCGTTTGAATTTGCACATAATCATAAAAAGATTTATTCCATTAATAGCGATTCTATTTTTCATAGGTGTGGCTCAGGCGCAGCATGTAAGAATTCGTGGAGTCGTAACAGATTCCCTTACCCATGAACCCCTTCCTTTTGTTAACGTTGTGTTTAAGGGGAAGAACATTGGTGCTATTACCGATATGGATGGTAAATATATTTTAGAGTCTCAATGGGGGTCTTCAACGTTGCTCTTTTCCAGTATGGGGTACGCTTTAAAAGAAGTAAAATTATCGGGGAAGTCTAATCAAGAAGTTAATGTTCAATTGGCGTCAAACTCTACGGAGTTAAAAACATTTGAGGTTCAAGGTAAAAAGCAGAAATATCGCAATAAAGAAAATCCAGCGGTTATATTAATCCGAAATGTATTAGCACACAAAGATGAAAATAGGGGCAAAACTTTTGACTTTTTTGAATATGAAAAATATGTAAAAAGTGAGTACGACCTGAATAATTTTAAAGATGGTTGGCTTGATGGTAGAGGAATGGAAGGTTTCCAAGTGCTAAGTGATTATATTGATACTTCTGATTTAAACGGAAAGCCATTTGTCCCTATTTTGATTCAAGAAAAAATGGCTTATGTATATGAAAGTGACCATGGAAGTAAGTCTAAAGAGGTAGTCACAGCAACTACATTATCTGGTTTTGACGATGGTAATTTTAGCTCTGGAGTGGATCAATTCATGTCTAAAATTGGTGGTGAGATTGATATTTATGAAAGTAAGGTGCTATTATTTGATAAATCGTTTACCTCTCCAATATCTTCAGTAGGTCCAACTATTTACCGCTATTATATTACAGATTCTACAGAAATAGATGGGAAGAAGTTTAATAAGCTATCATTTCTGCCTAGAAACAATACCATGATTGCCTTTACTGGATTTATGTGGGTGGGCGACTCTACTTCAAATTATGGTGTGAGAAGCATAGAGTTGAACCTAGATAAACGTATGAATATTAATTTCTTGGATGATATGAGAATCACCCAAGAATTTAGGTATACCTCAGAAATTGGCTGGCATTTAGTGGAGGACAAAATGGTGGTAGATTTCCAGCCTATCGGGAAAACATTGGGTGTTTTTAATACCAAAACCACGAGTTATTTTGGTTTCAAAATAAACACGGAACACCCCGTTGATTTTTATTCTGGGTTAACCTCTGTTAGCTATGAGGTTGGAGCGGAATTAAAGTCAAAAGAGTATTGGGATGAAAATCGGCATCAAAAATTAACAGAGTCAGAAATTGGGGTGTATGATTTAGCGGATACCATTCAAAATATCTCACAATTCAAGACTTTTAATACCATCGTTAAATTATTGGGAACAGCTTATCTTACGGTGAATAAAATTGAAGTGGGCCCAATGACTAGTTTGATGAGTTATAATACCGTGGAAGGAATTCGGTTTAGAGCAGGGTTTAGAACAAATTTAAAATTTGATAAAAATTGGAGAATCACTAGCTGGTTAGCTTATGGTACGACCGATAAAAGATTTAAGTATAAAGCGCAACTCGAATATTACTTTTCTAAGAATCCGTACCGTAGACTATTGGTTAGTTATGTGGATAATACGTATCAACCTGGGTTCGCTTTGAGTTCAATTCCTACGGATCATTACATGTTGTCTTTTAGAAGAACTCCAGCTACTAATATGTTTTACGTAAAGAACTTTAAGTTTAGTTACGATCATGAGTGGACCAATGGATTAGTTAATACCTTGGAAGTGAATATTAATACCATAAACGCAACGCGGTTTAATACCATGCATTATGCGGTAACCAATGAAATTGCCGAATCAATAGTAGACAACTCGGTTACTTTCGGGACGCGTTTTTCATTGAATGAAAAGTTTATTCAAGGTAATTTTATGCGGGAATCTATTAAAACAACAGCACCCGTTTTCAAGTTTAAATACACCTATTCTGGCCCTGGTTTTGGTAGTGATTACGAATACCATAAGTTGTTTTTACGAATTGAAAAAAGGTTTATGCCCGGAATATTTGGGTTTACGGATATAGATATAGAAGGGAACAAAATGTTTGGTAAAGTACCGTATCCACTACTCGTAATACATAGAGGTAATGAATCGTTGTCCTATCAGAAAAACTCTTTTAACATGATGAATTTCATGGAGTTTGCAAGTGATCAATCATTAGGTTTATTTGTAGAGCATCATTTTAACGGACTTCTATTTGGGTTTGTGCCGTTGGTTAGACAAACAAAAATGAGGGTCGTAGTTTCAGGTAAAATGTTGGTAGGGAATGTCTCTAGTACAAACAGTAATCTCAGCGATCCAGAAATTATATTGAAACCCGAAAGGTTAGGTAGTTTAAGTATTCAACCCTACTCAGAAGGAAGTATTGGAATTGAAAACATTTTTAACATTCTTAGAATAGATATGGTGAAACGCTTTACGTACCTTGACGCTCCTAATATTGGGAATTTCTTTGGTGTGAAAGGGTTGGCTCCTAGAATTGCTTTTAAATTGAAGTTTTAGCATGAAATTATTTGCAGAAAATATAGTTAAGAAATACAAAAGCCGAACGGTGGTTAAAGGCGTTTCGGTAGAGGTTGCTCAAGGCGAAATCGTAGGTCTTTTAGGTCCAAATGGTGCGGGTAAAACAACCTCTTTTTACATGATGGTGGGTTTAATTAAGCCCAATGGCGGGAAGGTGTATTTAGATTCTAAAGACATTACTACCATGCCAATGTATCAACGTGCTCAGTTAGGTATTGGATATTTACCGCAAGAGGCATCCGTGTTTCGTAAGATGAGTATTGAAGATAATATATCTTCTATTTTAGAGATGACTAAATTATCAAAGCAAGAGCAAAAGGATAAGTTAGAAGAATTGATATCTGAGTTTGGTTTAGGTCATGTTCGTAAAAATAGAGGAGACCTTTTATCGGGTGGGGAGCGTAGAAGATGTGAAATTGCACGTGCTTTGGCCGTTGATCCTAAATTTATTTTACTGGATGAGCCATTTGCCGGTGTTGATCCAATTGCGGTAGAGGATATTCAAGCTATTGTATACAAGTTGAAATATAGAAATATTGGTATTTTAATAACGGATCATAATGTGCAAGAAACCCTTTCTATTACAGACCGCGCGTATTTGCTTTTTGAAGGTAGTATTTTAAAGGCGGGTACCGCTGAAGAATTAGCAGCCGATGAGCAAGTAAGACGTGTTTATTTAGGACAGAATTTTGAGCTTAGACGCAAGAAATTTGATGTGAATAAAAAACTAGATTAACAATTAAATAGTAGCTTTTTGAAAAGCTCTTATTGTATTATTGTACCGATAAGTAAATAAGGTATTATCAATAAAACCAAGGGTTTATGGCGAATCAAAAGAAAATTGCTCCATCATTATTATCGGCAGATTTTAGTAAGTTACAAGAAGACATTACGTTAGTAGAACAGGGCGGGGCAGATGTGCTTCACGTAGATGTAATGGACGGACATTTTGTTCCAAATATTACTTTCGGTCCTTTTATCGTGAACTTCATTAAAAAATGTGCAACTATTCCATTAGATGTGCATTTAATGATTGAAAAACCAGAACGTTACATTGAAGATTTCGCGAAAGCAGGTTCTGATTATATCACGGTTCATATAGAGGCGTGTCCGCATATTCATAGCACTATTCAACAAATTAAAGCCACCGGAGCTAAAGCGGGTGTGAGTTTAAATCCGGGTACGCCACTTAGCAGTATTGAAGAAGTACTAGGTGATGTAGATTTAATTTTAATCATGAGTGTGAATCCTGGTTTTGGCGGACAATCATTTATTGAAGCATCACTTGATAAAATTAAACGTTTAAGAAAAATGCTTTCTGAGCGAGGTTTAGATCACGTAGAAATTGAAATTGACGGTGGTGTTAAATTAGAAAACATTGCAGAAGTTGCCGCAGCAGGAGTTGATATTTTTGTTTCTGGCTCTGGGATTTATAAAGCACCAGACCCTAAAAAAATGATTGCTGATATGAAAGCAGTTATTGGGTAAGGAATAACTAAAGAATAATTTGAAGCTTCAATTCGAGAGAGTTGGGGCTTTTTGTTTTTTAGTCGGGGGATTAACCATTTCAATGCTTTCTTAAATAAGTAATAATCAATGCTCAATAAACAATATTCAAAAGGTAAATTTGAATTCGTTTTTTACTTGAGTGTTGAACATTGAATGTTGCGTGTTGAATATTTTTTCGATTTTTTTCACTTTGTTTTCAGGAGGATATAAAGTCGGGGTGCGACTTCCTATTCAATGGTGATTAGTCGCACCCCGACTGGCTTATTCTATAACAACCTGACCCCAAGCCTCCCCAATACGGTAGCCATACACCCCCGCTTTTAGATGAGATACAAAAACGATATTTTCATACGGATAAAGTGTTTTTGTTAAAACCATTCTACCTAAAACATCATATAACTCTAGCATAAATTCTTGCTGATTTCCAGCTGGGTGTATTTTAACATTAATTATATCACTTGTAGGGGATGGAAATACTTCAATTTTTGGATTATACTTAATTTTATTTGTACTGGTAAAGTAATCCATTGAAAGGCAAATATCATCAATTTGCCAACCTTCATTAACACCTAAACTATCTGAAATAAATGAGAATTTAAAAATTATACTATCAGGAAATACATTATCATTCCAAATAATATGCGATACCTCTTTGTTAATGACACTATGAACCCAACCTCCGGAATTTCCTGTGATAACTATACTATCATAAATTGTATCTCCTGTATTTTCAAAAAAATGATAATTCTGATAGTAATAAGAAGCATTATGTTCATTAGATAATACGTTATACCATTTGTCTCCACCATCAAATGACATTTCAATACTCCCAAAGTCAAATATAGAATCAGTAATAAATCTATGGGTAAATGATAATTGTATCGGAGAATACGATCCTAAATAATTGGGGATGGAGCCGTAAATTGAATCAAAAAATGAAACATAAAAAACAGAAGTGTCATTTGATAAATAGCTAGAATCCAAACTAGTTACAATAGACCCTGTGTCGCTATACGAATTGTTAAATACCAATTTAGTTGGTTTCCCAATTTCCCAATTTGCAGAAGAGTCTATTTTTAAATAAACGCTAGAAGAATCAAATGAGTTACATATAGTTAAATTATTTTGCCCTAGTGAATTTAACGAGTCAGTAACAATTAGAAATGTGATAAGAATGTATGTGTATTTCATTGGTGTGACTTTTTTTTGAATTAGTGTGATATTCTTTTCGGTTCATTGATAGCTTCACCCAATTAACTATCGGGAGAAACCGTTACTTTAATTCTACTCAACCACAACCTGACCCCAAACTTCCCCAATACGGTAACTATAGACCCCCGTTTTAAGATGAGAAATAGAAACAGTATTTTGATGCGGGTAAAGTGTTTTTGTTAAAACTAACCTACCCAATATATCATATAATTCTAGTACAAATTCCTGCTGATTACCGCTAGGTGTTATTTCTATTTTAATACTTTCTGTTGCAGGATTAGGGTAAATTTTCAAACTAGCAATTGGCGCATTAATACGAGGTACACTGATTACCTCACAACCTTGAACCAAACAGCCAAAACTATCTACTTTTATTACCCACGTATCTTGTGTATTGTCAATGCTATGCGCTAAATAACCTGCGGCTACAAAACCACCATCAGGGGTGGGTTTTATGTCATGCAGTATATTAATACTTAAGGGTTCATCTTTTACTTCTGGGTGATGATAATACCGCCTCCATATTGGTGTGCCGTCTTGGGCGTATTTGGCTATTGTGCCTCTTATTCTGTGTTTATCTGTGGTTGGTTTGTTTGGATAGGTGATTTTTTGATAACCACAAGTTATCAATGAACCATTATTTAATTCTATTATATCCGTAAAAAAATTATTGTAAGGAGCTGAGTTAGTTTTATCTCCTTCACTTTTTTTACTCCATTCAATTACTCCATTTGAATCTAATTTCACTACCCAAGGTATATGTTGATCTATATTAAAACTATCATTTACCCCTACAGCTCCAACAAAAGCGTAACCTCCATCTTGAGTTTGGATAATGCCATTAGCTCCACGGTTACTAAAATCAGTACTACCATACGTTCTGCGCCATTGCATATTACCAACACTATCAACCTTTATGATTAAGGGGTTTCTAAACGATGGGGTTACATTGTAATTTCTTTCATCTCCACCTATAATAAACCCTCCATCTTTACATAAAGCTATGCTTTCACCAGAATGCATATAGTTACTAAACTTATACGTTTTTTGCCATAACTCATTGCCTAAACTATCTATTTTTATTAAAATGGTTTTTCGATTATTAATACTTCCACTATCTAACTGAACAGTACCAACTAAAATAACATTCTGATTTACTAATTCTTGAAAATCTGTTATATATATATATATATATTCAGTTGCATCTATTTTATGATGACTAACTTTACCTGTGGAATCATATTTAATTATTCCATATTGTTGTGATTGTGAATTGAGATTTGCCATTGATGAAACATCAATATAGCCCGTTGAACTTTCTTTTAATCCAGCTGTAGTCATATCTAGGGTATCAAAATGAATAGAATCTAACGCTATTAAATTATCTCCAAAAGAATTAATTTTAGATAATGAGAAGTTTCTAAACCCATCTGTAAAATTACGACTTGATTGATTAAAAATAAAAGAAGAATCTTCAACAATGATAGAAATTGTCCATCCACCCCAAGTACCAGAATCAGGTGGATAGCGCATATTAAAATAAGTTTGCCCAAGCACTATGCACGGACAAACTAAAAATAATACCAGTGATATTTTAATGAATAACTTCAATACTTTGTTTTTGTAATACCTCATTACCTTGGTAAATTAACACAAAATACTGACCCGATGCAAGGTCTTGCGTCATTAAGTTTATTACCCCTCCGTTCTCCATACGTTCCATATGGTTTAAAAGTTCAACCCCTGCCGTATTTATTACCGAAATACGTATTTGCTCCTCACTTTGTATATTAACCATTTCAATAGTGATATAACTATTGGCAGGTGATGGGTACATTTTAACTATCGTTCTTTCCGTTTCAACCCTTTTAGCGCGTGGGTCTTTAGTTTCCCTTTTATTTGAAGGCTCATCTTCAATCACAGGCCAATACGTTTTGTTTTGCGCCCACAACACTTGGTTTTGCGCCATACGCCCTGCCTTACGGTTACTGTCTGCCGCCATTTGTTGTACAGTAGCTAATTGGCTTGCGCTTGGGTTATAAATACCCTGCCCATTGTTTTCTAATAAGGAAATAAAGTTAGAATAATAGGCATGTAGCTCATCGTAATTAGTGGTTTCCCAACTGCCTAAGTCATACTTGGTAGGTATGGCGTTCATTACAGCTATTGCTGCATTTTTATTATCGGTAGATAAGTAGTATTTAACTCCAGCCCAATCTGCTTCGGGAGTATTAATTTGGTTTGTTAAATACAATAAACTATCGTTTAACGGATTTGTGGTATCCGCTCTCCATCCTAACATTAAAAAACGTGATGCTTCACTAGCTTTTTGCATTTGGTTTGCCATTTCGGCTTCTAGTACATCTTTTTGAGTTTGTACTTCGTAAATGCCCAATAATGTATTTATCATATACGCTGGCATAGGAGTGGTTTTGGTTTCTAATTTATCCATTACCTCTTCATCTCTTACCGAGTGTGGGTTTACCATTAACACATCATGAAGTAATGCGTTAGATAAAAATGCCTCATCAATGGTTTCATGAATAACCTCTAAACTTAAAGGAGATGCACTTATTAATTCTGTTCTCATTTCCCAAGCGGTTTGAGAACTCGTAGCTTGAACCGTATTTAATAAACCATACGTATCACCACCATCAATAGTACTCACATACACATATTGTGCTTGATGAAAATCAGCTATGGCATCATCAAAATCGACCGCTCTTTTGAAGCTTTTTCCATCTTTTACCAATCCTTTCGGGTTGTCGTCTAATTGAGTGAGGTGTGATTCGCAACTATTTTGAAAACTTATTGTAGCATTTGCGTCAACTGGACTTACATTACTACTGATTTTAACTGGTTTAAAAGTAAACCCACCTGCATTAGTACGGTAATAATAAGTCATAGCATTAGCTCCATCATTATAAATATGGCCTTTGGAATCTACTATATTTCCAGTAAACATGTTATCAACAGGATCGCCCACAGCCCCTTGACTACCCGCAATACCTGTATATAAAACAGGTCCATAAATAGAGAAATCACGGGTTTTAGAATTGTTCATTTGATTGCAACGGTAAACTAAACCAAATTCTAAATTATCAACATGATAGTTAGTTTCATACGCTACATTACTAAAGTTCACATCATTAAATGTGTTTTTGTAAATGGTATTAGAACTTAAACCTGAGTTTTTAACCACAATACCTCGATCATTACCCGTAAATGGAAAGGGTGGAAGTGGGTTTGGTGGAGAATAGCTTGTAGTTGTACTAATGGTATTCTCTTCTACAATAAACTGACTTGCAACATCTAAGAAAATTGATGTTGGCCTATGATATGAGAAATCATTTGAAATATTAAAGGTGTTATTTGTAATAGTGGCGTTATCAACCGCAGAAACGGATATACCAAAGCGGCAATCATTAAACTCTGCATTATCTACCACAAAAGTATAATCTAACCCGGAGCTAGTAGCTGTCACCCCCGACTTTAAATTTGTAAATGTAGAAGGGTTAGAACTAGTACACGGTATGCTCATAGATGTACAAATATCAGACACCGTAAAATTGGCATTATGGGTATAAATACCTACAACCTCAAGAATTTCTGTTGAGGTATTTTTAAAGTCACAGGCTAAAAATTTAATACCCCGTACTTCCCAAGCAGATACCATTTGATCTCTTGGTGGTTTTACATCAAATAAATAATTGGCGTCAATTTCAAAAGTACAGTTCTTAAAAGAGCTAATATTTGAAATTACAGCCCCTGAACTTGGATTATGGTTTTCAAATTTTGCAAAAACTATAGCTCTACGGTTATTTAAAAATCTAGCATTGTTGGCATTTATTACCCCACCGCCATGTACATAAAAGCCTGGTTTATCACTTACAATGGCATTATCAGCATAACTTATGGTTGAGTTTGTAATATCTACCCTACCCACTAAACAGTTTGGTGTATTACATAGTTGGGTAGTTGCGTTTACATCTGACCATATTTCTATGCCTGACCAAAAAGAATTACAATAACTTGTAATTGTAGAATTATTAATATTTAACCGAGCACCTGGTTTAACAATTATTTTAGCACCTCCCGCCATCATAACTGTTGCTCCAGTAATATTAAGAGTTGAATTTTCACCAATAATAACATCCTTATAAAATGTTTTGTTGGTTGTCCAATTCAGTGTGTTTCCAAAATCTACAACTACGTCTTCTTCATTTTCAAATAATTCACTAATATCAGCTTTAAAAACTCCGTGCCCGTGAGTAGCTATATATAACTCTTGAGAACAATATCTTATTTCAAGATTTTTTATTATTGAAGGTGGTAATCCATGGTTAAAACGATTCCAATTTGAAACACCATCAAGTTTACGGTAATAAATCCCTAGATCTGTTGCAGCAAGTAGTATATCGTGAGGGTAGGAGTCTAATATTTCTAATTCATGAATTACTATATTTGGTAAAGAACCTGAAAAATCAATCCAGCTACTTGTACCATCAGAATTAAGTTCTCCACCTTTATCAGAATATATAACTTTATACCAATCATCTTTAACGCCACCTAGGCTTAAATATACCTGTTGATCATTCGTAGGGGAGACGATAATATCTGTTGGGTATATTCCATACCAAAACGGACTCACTTGAGTTTGGTTTTTATCAAAACTAACATTAGAGGAAATATCAATCCAATGAGCACCTTTATCTGTTGTTTTCCATACCACATCAAAAGTTTCTCTGTATTCAGAATGTTTTGTGACATATATATTTTGTTCAGTTTGATGCGACATTGCCATTGCTGAAATTTTACTTATTGATGAATTTGGAGGAGCTGTAAAGGTTCCAATTTGCGTTTTTGAACCATTCAACTCATACTCATATAACTGATGCTGGCCAAAAAGAACCTTGCTATCATTTATTGGGTTTTGAACAAAGGGAGCGTCTAGCCAAAAACCGCTAGCATCTTTACTGTGTATTGTGTTTGTCCATCCAGACATGAAATTATAAGTATACAGGTTACCATTATTTGATGCGAGTGCAAAGTCAATATTTGATTTAAATATATGTGACCCACTTCCATCTCCACCACCAATTTTTTTCCAATTATTATTGAAATATACATGAGTATTTACATCTAGAGCTCCGGCTATTATTCTGTTATCTTTCTCACATACTCCAACATCATAATACTCTCCAATAATCATATTTTTGTGCTCTAAAATCCATGTTACTCCCCCGTCTGTTGATCGATGAATTCCACCATCATGTGCCACCCAAACCTCTTCAATATTATTCCTTTTTACTATCTTTATATCTCTTATATCATCATGCAGTGCACTTGTACCTATCCAATCATCTCCACTTGTTTGATTATTTACACTTTTTCTTAAACGGACTGTTGCATTATAATACGTATTTTCATCATCTTTAGAAATACTTAAATCATTTCTATACAATCCAGTTCCATCATAATAACCACTTCCATGTTTATGGTACAATGGTGTCTGATTCCAAGTAACTCCGTAATCAGTAGATTCAATAACTTCTACATCACTTGATAAAATAGTTGTAGCACCATAAACTACCACGTTATAACTAGCATAAAGTTTTTGAGAAGGTGAATCAGATACATCAATTGCAATCCTGCGAGTAATACCATTGGTGTGTGATACTAACCCATTTGAAAGGTCAAATTTAGTCCAGCTACCTGTTGGGGTATTGTTGGAGTTTAAATTACATACAGCAATATGCGCATCCTCTTGATCAGAAACTGTATGTGTGCTAATTATTATTTTTGATTGAATTCCTGCGTTAAGTGGTTTGATAAATTTAATATCTCGGATTATTTGGCGGTAGTTAGCATTTGCTGCTGGTAATGCTGTTGAATAAACAGAAGTCCATGTGTTTCCAGATTTTCTATATAAATCATTCCCAACCCCTGCAAAAATAACATAAGGAGAAAAAGTTGTGAAAGCCACACTTAGGGCTTCCTTATTATATGTAACATTGGTCGAAATGTTTTCCCTCGACCATGTTAGGCCTCCATTTATTGTGTGAATTACACCTAGACCATATCCATTCATGCCTTGATATTTGTGAATTCCAGTAGCACAGTAAATATCTAATGGATTACTCGGATTTATAGCAATATCATGTATACCCAAAGCAGGAAAACCAAATTTGTCAGTAATATTTTCCCAATCATCAGTACCAATCTTTTTTTTCCAGAGCCCACCATTTTCACTTCCAGCATAAACGTAATTATTTACAACATCAATTGCAATACTGGTAATACGTCCGTTATATCCTTTAGTATTATTAATAAATTTTGGACCTAAAGACTCCCATGGTTTTGTTGGTAATACACTGCCAGAAATTGTAGGTAAACTTTGACTAGTTGCTGTATTTTGAATTAAAAATGAAGGGTAAAAATTATTAGTGGTTCCATCATCACTTTTATACAAGCCGTAATAGGCGTCTGACCTAGAATAGTTTTTCAGTAAATTTTGATCTAATGTCCCTCCTGCTGAAATGTAACTATCTATAGTCTGTTGTAATAATTGATAATTACTCATAGGGTTAGATAATAATGTATTTATCGAATCTGCTGATTGACTGTATGAACTTAATACTTGGCAAAATACTCCTATAAAAATATAGATTAGATTTTTCATGATAAAAAAGTTTTAAATGTTAAGTCTCAAACGTACGTGTAATATACTCAGGGTCAACCTATCCAGAGGATAGGTTTTGGGCAGTTTTTGGCTTTTTTTTAGTGAAATGCTCTAAATAAGAGGTGAAAATGGCTGTTTCTACCAGAGTGAGGAGAGGTAAAATAGAAGAGCTAATCAAAAACCAACAAAAACCTACCTAGTCAAAACCACATAATCTTTCAATAACGTTTTCAAGAAAACCATTGAATCAGGTACCTTATCTGTAATATCCAGTTCTGATTTTAGTTTAGCTACCAATTCAATCATAGCTTCTTTATGGGCTTCGTTATTATTCTTTTGGTAACGAAAAATGGTTGATTTTACGAGTAGTAAATGTGCATCGGTTAGCATCTCCACTTGCGGGTACTTTGGAATGTAATCTGCTTTTGATTTCATTTCCAAGATATCTTTTAATGAAACCGATTCTTTCTTGTCAAACTTAATTACGGTGGTTCCAGCCATCATATCGCCAAGTCTTTGTCCGTAGGGTGAAGAAACGTTAAAGGCAGAAGCCACTACAAAAAGCGACATCCATAAATCAATGAAACGGAAAACCCAACGTATTACATAATCTAGAATAGAAGCCGGAGCACCGCTAAATTTTAAGACTCTTAAACCCATGGCTTTTTTGCCTGGCGTGCTGCCATTGGTTGCAATTTCAAAAGCAAGCGTATAAAACAAGAAGATAAAGAAAATGAAATAGCCTAACCAATCACCGTTCATGCCCATAAAACTAAATAGTAGGGAAAGAACAAATATCACCCCAAATAAGATGAGCATATCAATGGCAAAAGCACCTGTTCTGTGGCCTAGAGAAGCAATTTCAAAATTAATGACAACCTGAGAAGCGGTCTTTGTTGTTATTTTCTTCAAATCTGGGTGTTAATTAGCATTAGTCTGTAAAAAAAGGGAATATTTATTCCAACTCCAATTAGTAAGGCTATTTAATATGATTTTTTATTGTTTACTATTTTCATTTAACAAATGCTAAATTAATGAGTATGGATACCGAGATTTTACTATTTTTATCGGCTATTCAAAGCATTAGATTAAACCGATTTAATTCGGGTAACCGTTAAATGAAAGAAACCAACTTCATTAACCAAAACAAGAAAAAATGGTCGCAAGGTGAGCGATTATTTAAGGAAGATTCCAATAACCCGGAAGTGCTTTCTGATGCCTATGTGGAAGTTTCTGAAGATTTATCGTTTAGTAGAACTTTCTATCCGCATAGAGGAATTAGAATTTATCTAAACCGTTTCGCTCAAGCATTATATTTTAAGATTGATAAAAGAAAATTAAGCGTTACTGGCGTCAAAAAATTCTGGAAAGAAGAGATTCCTTTTGCCATGCATGAGTCAAGAAAAGACATGCGTTTGGCTTTGTTTATTTTCCTTACAGGGATATTAATAGGCGTTACATCTAATATTTACGACCCAGAATTTAGTCGTCAAATTTTGGGTGACAGCTATGTGAATATGACCTTAGAAAACATTGAAAAAGGGGATCCAGTGGCCGTGTATAAAGGGGCTGAATCTATAGATATGTTTTTTGCCATCACGGTTAATAACCTCATGGTGGCTTACCGTACCTTTATTATGGGTATTGCCTTTTCTGTGGGTTCGGGTTTAATCTTGTTTTATAATGCGGTGATGGTAGGTTCGTTTCAAACCTTCTTTTTTCAAAATGAGGTAGGGTTTGAAAGTATGCTGGGTATTTGGCTACATGGTACCCTAGAAATATCGGCTATTATTTTAGCGGGTGGTGCAGGATTAACCTTAGGTAGAGGTTTGCTTTTTCCCGGTACATTTACCCGTTTTGAAGCGTTTCAAATGTCGGCTCAACGGGGTATAAAAGTCATGTTAGGGATTACTCCAGTATTTATAATCGCTGGTTTTATTGAAAGTTTCGCCACGCGTTTTACAGATGCGCCTTCCATACTCAGATTAACCATCATTTTTGCATCCTTGTTTTTTATTCTTGGCTATTATGTATGGATTCCTTGGCAAAAAGGAAAAGCCGGATTTTCAAAGGAGTTTTACCGCTTCAAGATACCCCCATCCAGTACTACAAAAATTCAATTAGATAAAATCAAAGACGTAGGAGAATTAATCTCAGCATCTATTAAGCTTTTGAAAAACACAGGGGGTTTACCCATTACATCGGTTATTGTTTCTTCCTTATTATTTACCTCGTTTTTCATGTATAGTAATTGGGAAACCGATTTAATGACCACCATTAATTCGAGTAGTATTGTCGCTAATATTTATAGGTATTTCACCTACTATAAAGTAGATATTGGATTCGTTTTGAATTGGGCATTATTTACCTCTGTTTTTGCGAGTGTGCTGCATTCGGTAAGGAAATTCTTGGCGCCTCAAATTAAATTTACGTGGTCTCAATGGTTGTTTTTGGGAGGTGTGGTACTCGTATGGAACTTTATTTATTTGCTGCCCGAAGCGCACTCTTGGTGGGTGTCCTTGTTGTCTAGTCCATTTTTATTTTTGGTGATTGCGGGTAAATTTAATTTGACAGAAAGGCCTTTACACATTAACCAAATTATTTCGGTTTCGTTCACGCAATACTATAAGAGTATCGGTTTGCTTTTTGCGATGTCAATTCTCGCATTTGTGACCATGTTTATCTTGTATTCTCCAATGTTATGGATGTATGTAGAGATTATTCAAATGAATATCACTATGGAAGATGATACCCTCATTCACCTCATTACTTTCATTGTGACCTTCGTGCTATCTTTCGTTTATTTCTTTGTGTATCAAGCCATTTTAATGGGAATGATAATGGCGTTTTACTCCAATATGGAGGCTAAATATGCTTGGGGTTTACGAGATGATATTGATAAAATAACCGCTAAAAAATTCGCTTATGGGCTGGAGAGAGAAGTGGATTAAGCGCGTTGTTTTTGGATTGTTAATCTTGGTTCAAACTATGCCAGTTTTGGCGAGTAACGATTCCTTACAAAGACAAAAAGTAGATACAGCTTGGTGGAATGAGGTTACCAGCGAAGTAGATTATTTTGAAACCCCTCCCGTACGAAAAGAGCGCAAATCAACACCGACACCTAAATCGAATTTTGATTGGAGTTCTTTTGAGTTTTTGAAATACGTTGTGTTGGTATCCATTGCAGCGGTATTGATATACTTTCTGTACCGATTATACGGACAGTCTATGTTTGAGTTTACGGCATCTAGAAATAACAAGAAGCTGTTAAACTTGAGTGAGGAAGAATTAGATGAACGTTTCTTAGAATTAGATTTAGAAAAAATGCTTAAAGCGGCATTAAAACAAGGTAACTGGAAAATGGTTGTTCGACTTCGATTTCTTCAAGTGCTTAAAACCTTAGTAGATCAAGAAATGGTGAATTGGCATTCAGATTATACCAATCATCAAATATCGTATCAATTGCCGTTAGGTGATTTGCGTGTAGGATATAAGAAATTGGTCACTATATATGAAATGGCTTGGTATAGTAATGCCGATGTGAATGAGCCGTTTTATAACAGCGTGAAGGCACAATTTGATACGTATCAAAATAAGATTAAGATAAGTGGGTAATTCTTCTAAAATATGGATTTTTGTTGCTGCTGCTATTGGCTTAGTCGTGGTTTTCTTGTCTTTATTTGGCGGTGAATCCGTGAATTGGCGGGAGAGTTATGTTAAGGATGTAAAGAACGCTAAGGGAACTCATTTCATTGCAGAATTACTTCAACAGTATGATGACGGCCGTGATTTTATAGAGCTAGATGCGCCTATTCATGTGAGTTTAGAAAATGTAGATGCTCCTACTAATTATGTTTTTATTGGACAGGATATTTATTTGCCCAACGAAGATTTAGATGCCTTGCTAGATTATGTAGCTAACGGAAATAATGCCTTTATTTTCACGGATTATGTTCCTTCTAATATATTGGATGAGCTTATAATTGATTCCATTTTTGAGGAAGCGTTTGATTATGATGAGGAGTTTTATTATGAAGAAGCGTCTTCGCCTGGGGTATCTCAAAGCTTGATTAATCCAGAACTGAAGGTGTATAGTGATTCCTGTTTTGATTACTATAAATTTGGACTAGCACAGCGTAGGTGGAACTTTGCTAATCAATATGACTTAGAGGTTTTTAATGCAGAAAATCTGGGTAAAACGAAATTCAAAACCAATGCGGATGATTTTAATTATGATTACTATCAAACAGATAACGATACGCTAGACACCTTAATAAGTGGGGTGAACTATTTCCGAATCCAGTACGGAGAAGGGTATTTCTATTTTCATGTTCAACCCGTTATTTTTTGCAATGCGCACTTAACCGAAAGGAACAATTTAAACTATGTAAACGGAGTGTTTTCTTATTTGAATGAGGGTGATATATTGTGGGAAGAGCATAACTGGGTGTTTAAAAGACCGTATAGTAAAAGGTATATTCCTAAAGGAGATTATTTCACGCAAAAGGATAGCATTCTAAAAATGATTTTAGAAAATCAAGAATTGAAATGGGGGTGGTATTCCTTACTCATTATGGCTATTCTTTTTGTGGTTTTTAATGGGAAACGAAAGCAAGCTACTATTAGAATATTACCTGATCACGCAAATACTACGTTATTGCAAATCCAAAAAATGGGTTATTTGTATAAGGATGTAGAGGAGTATTTTGAGATTACGCAAAGTATGTTTGAGAATTTCTTGTGGTTTTTGCATGTTAAACTCAATATAGATACGCATCAAGAGAGTGAGAAAATTATTAATGATATTCTCAAAGTGACCAAATACGATGAAAAGAAAATACGCAGTATTTTCAACACGTACAAGAATATTGAGAATTGGAAATCAGTAACACATGGTGTTTTTATGAAACTTCATGATGATATAGAAAAGTTTTACGGAAGCCTTAAATAGTGGATATGGAAGATAATAAACAAAACACCAACGATAAAGTAGCAGAAACTAAAGTGACGGATGCAACTCCAATTACGGAAGCAAGCTCTACTCCAAAAGAGGTAAGTACAGATGAGGTGAAGGCGCCTGAATCAGTAGTTCTTGCGGATAAAGAAGTGAATTCTGAAGAAATAAAGATGTATACTAACATTCCACAAGAAGACTTGAAAAAGCTGCAAAATGATGCGGAGAATGTTCGGAAAGAGGTGGCTAAAATGCTGATTGGTCAGAGCGAATTGGTTGACTTGTTGTTGGTTTCTTTATTTACTGGAGGTCATGTTTTGTTGGAAGGCGTTCCTGGAATTGCGAAAACATTGGCGGCAAAATTATTGGCTAAAAGTATAGACACCGAGTTTTCTAGAGTACAATTCACACCAGATTTAATGCCTGCTGATGTTATTGGAGCAGCGGTTTTTAATATGAAGACTTCTTCTTTTGATTTTCAAAAGGGGCCTGTTTTTTCCAACATTGTTTTGATTGATGAGATTAATAGATCTCCTGCTAAAACACAGGCAGCTCTTATTGAGGTAATGGAAGAGAAGCAAATTACGGTAGATGGAAAAACCCATAAAATGGATGAACCATTTTTTATTGTAGCTACTCAGAATCCTATTGAACAAGAAGGAACATATCAATTACCAGAAGCGCAATTAGATCGTTTTGCTTTTAGAATTAGAATGGACTTACCTGAATTGGCAGAAGAGAAATTAATTTTAGAGCGCTACCAAAGTGATTTCACACCTTCTTTTGATGGAATACAGAAAGTGCTGAATCCAGTGGATATTAAAAAGATATTCAGAATGGTGGAGAAGGTGTATATCAAGAAAGAAGTGTTGGATTACATTGCCCAAATTGTGGTAAGCACACGTAGTTCATATCAAATTTACATGGGCGCTTCACCGCGTGCATCTTTATGGTTGTTGAAAAGTTCAAAAGCTTTTGCCGCATTGCAAGGTCGCGATTTTGTTACCCCAGATGATGTGAAATTTTTAGCCCCGTATGTATTGAATCACCGTATTGTCTTGTCGCATGAAAAAGAGTTGGAAGGCGCTCCATCTGAGTTGGTGATAAAAGAACTTATTGATACCATTGAAGTGCCTCGTTAATGCGCGCATTATACATTAGTAATCGGTTTTATTGGATGCTTTCGGGTATCATCGTATTCTTTTTTATAGGGTATGGGATTCGTGTGTTTTTTAATATTGCTCAATTATTACTTGCCTTATTAGTTCTTTCATTTATTGTGGACTTGGTGTTGTTGTATTTTCCTAAGTTTAAAATAAAAGCTTCGAGAACAATACCTGAATTATTCACTTTAGGCGATGAGAATAAAGTAAAGATTAGATTGGTGAGTTCGTATCCATTTAATTTAATGGTTCAAATTATTGATGAAGTTCCGTTCCAATTACAAGAACGAAATTTTGAGCTATCAACAAAACTAAAAGGAAACGATGCCGTAAATTTTGACTATGAGATTACTCCTAATGAAAGAGGGGAGTATCATTTCGGATTTATCAATGTGTTTATTCATAGTCCGTTGCAACTGGTGAAAAAACGCATAAAAAGTGGAGAGCCACAGGTAGGAAAAGTATTTCCTTCGATTAGTCAAATGAAGAAATATGAGATTTTGGCCTTAGCTCGAATTTCTACTTTAGATGGCGTAAAAAAGATTAGACGTATCGGACATAACTATGAGTTCGACCAAATTAAGAATTACGTAGTTGGTGATGATATCCGTGCTATTAATTGGAAAGCTACCGGAAAACGGAACCAATTAATGGTGAACCAGTATCAAGATGAACGTTCACAGGCAGTGTATGTTTTTATTGATAAGAGTCGTAGTATGGAAATGCGATTTAATAACATGCGTTACTTAGATTACGCCATTAACTCAGCATTGGTTATGTTGAATATCGCCCTGAAAAAGTACGATAAGGCGGGTTTAATGACCTTTTCTGATAAGATTGGCGCATCGCTTAAAGCAGATAGATCAAAGCTGCAATTGAAGCGTATTCTAGAACAACTGTATCGTGAAAAGCCTTCTGAGAAAGAGGCTAATTATGACCTGATGATGCGGATTACCCGTAAAATGCTAAATGGTCGTTCGTTGATTTTATTATATACCAACTTTGAGAGTATTCACGCTCTAGAACGTCAACTTCCTTATTTAAGAAGGTTGAATAAAATGCATTTATTGGTAGTCGTCTTTTTTGAAGATAAAGAGATAGAAGACTTTTCTCACAGTAAGGTCGACAGTGAGGTGAGTGTGTATCAAAGAATTTTGGCAGGTAAGTATGTTTCAGAGAAACGAAAAATGCAGAATATTTTAATGAAACATCGCATTCAAACAATTTTAACTACGCCAGAAAATTTGAGTATTGATTCTTTGAATAAGTACCTTGAATTGAAAGCTAGAGGGTTGATTTAGCCTTTATTTTTTCTTGAAAATACGTTCCGTTACTCTACCTAGATGTTTTAAATTAGTCTTTCTAAAATTTCCACTATGAAAAGTTTAATTGCCTTTATTCTTCTATTGTTTTCTATACCAACCTATTCCCAAATAAAAGAGGTGGAGTATTACGATGATTGGGGTGATTATAATACTATACTTCTTAACACGGAGACTGGTGATACTATTGCTCCTGGGAAGTATAGTAACTATTATGGATACAATGAAAACTTCAAACTTTTTATTGTTGGGACCGGAGATTCATTAGGGGTTATTAATGCAAATGGTAAAGAGATTATCAATCCCATTTATTCGCGGATTGATATTGATAAGGGTGGTTTGATCCGAGTTCAGGTGGGTGAATATTACAATGAAGAAGGTAAACCTGATCCTAAGTTTGGGATTCTTTCTAAAGAAGGGAAATGGCTTGTAGAAGCTAAATATGATTATTTAGGAAGTTTGTCATCGGGATTAATAAGAGCAAATATTGGTGGTTACGCCTATTTAGATGGTGATGGCACCTTTTCTGGTGAATATGATGAAATTACGGGAGGTAAGTGGGGCTTTATTGATGCTAAGGGAAAGGTGAAAATACCCTTTGAATTTACGTATGCTAGAGACTTCAATGATGGTTTGGCAAAGGTCTATGTAGGTGGTAGTAATGATGATTGGTTGTATGATGGTTCTTGGACATATATTAATGCTAAGGGAGAGCCTTTTATTTCCAAGGAGTACATGGTTGCTTCAGAAAATATAAATGGTCTGTTTATTATTTCAAAAACAATTACCCAAAGAGAATCAGATGGTTATGATACATGGAATGTAGACCAAACTACTTATGGGTTGTCGAACACTAAAGGGGAGATTTTAATCCAGCCAACTTACTCTAATATTAAGATTGTGGCCGAAAAATACATCATTCTAATGCAGGAAGATACCAATTACAATGTTAGCAATGATTTATTGGATTTTGACTTAAAAATGCTCCGTGAAGGCCTGAGTGAGGTTGAAGTTATTGAAATAGGGCGTTATGATTCACTTAATGCGATCTACTTTAAGGTAAAGGTAGATTCCCTATTTGGGATAATTGATACCACTGGTGTGTATGTTGTTGAGCCTATATATTCTGATATTCAAAAGGACGGGAATTATAATTATTTTGTACGTAAAGGAGGTGAAATTACCATAGATTATTATTCAACTACTAAAGTTTATAATGGGTTTGCTGGTATTGTGGATTATGAGGGTAACGAGGTTTTACCAATGGAATTTGATGAGATTTTACGGTCTGAGACGTATGATGGGTTACCGGCACACATTGCTAGGAAATCAGGTAAATGGGGGGTATTAAATTCTGAATATGTGGCTATTATACCATTTAAATATGATACGCTCCTATCTATAAATATGTGGAGCAGTGACCCGCATTTATTTGTTGCGAAATACAACGGTAAATGGGGGGTAATAGATATTAAAGATACCGTGATAATTGATTTAAAATTTGATGTAATTGAGAACTCAGAATATTTAAGAGAAGATATGATTAATGGGTTTATTAGCGCCACTCTGAATGGAAAACAGTGCATAATAGATGAAACGGGTAGCGTTAAATTTCCGCCTAATTTTACTCGAATTGAGGTAAACCAAGAATACTGGATGGAAAATAAGGTTAAAGTATTCAACGGTGACTTAATAGGTGTTTCGGATACCCTAGGTAACCTAATTATACCTGTTAAATATGAGGATATTCGCTTCGAGAGTGGAGGAGCAATAGTTACTACTCAAACGATTAAAACGGTGGAGTATCCATACCATAAAATAGAAAAGTTAGACAGTTTTAGTGAAGTATTGACTTGGGGCGGTTATCAGGTTGATTTAGGGAACTATAATTATGAGAAAGTGTATATCGTTAAAAGGAAAGGTAAATGGGGGCTTCTCAATATCACAACTGGCAAAATGGTTTATGCGTGTGTCTTTGATGAAATACTTGAGGATAACTTTTATTGCGGAATTAACAGAATAGAACTTAAGGGTAAATATGGAGTGGTCAATACTTCAGGTGCTTTGGTAGTGCCTGCAAAATTTGATGAAATAGTAATAGGAGAATGTGATTATTACGAGGATAAGGAGTCGGTGAAAATTATTTACGTTCAACGTGCAGGTAAATGGGGAGCCTTTAATAAAGATGGGTCTATTAAATATGAAATACAATTTAATAGTAAATCAGAAGTTCCAGTAGAATAGATAAAAAAAGCGCCATCTGTAAAACAAATGGCGCTTCTCAATAAGTTATAAATTAACTACCCTTTAACGCGTTCTACGTAAGCACGTTTCTTTGTGTCAACTCTAATTTTATCACCTTCATTAATAAATAAAGGAACTCTAATTTCTGCACCTGTTTCTGTAGTTGCTGGTTTAGTTGCATTTGTTGCCGTATCACCTTTTACACCTGGCTCGGTATAGGTAATTTCTAAATTAACAAAGTTTGGAAGCTCAGCGGTTAACGGACGCTCTTCTTCTGCATGGAAAACGATAGTTACAATGTCACTCTCTTTCATTAAGTCAGAGTTTTCAATCGTGTTTTTCATTAAATAGATTTGCTCATAATCAACGGTATTCATGAAGTTGTAACCTTCGTCATCACCGTATAAATACTGGTAATTTCTAGTTTCAACTCTAACTATGTCAATTTTCGCACTAGAAGGGAACGTGTTATCTACTACTTTTCCATTCGTTAAACTTTTAAGTTTCGTACGAATAAAAGCGGGGCCTTTACCTGGTTTTACGTGTAAAAACTCAATAACTTTGTAGATGTCGTTATTGAAAACGATACATAATCCGTTCTTTATCTCTGATGTGTTTGCCATAAAATGCTATTTAATAGGGCTTTTAATTATCCCGCCCGGTGAGTTCTTAATAAATTCTAAAATTTGGGTTTTTATTTTTGATTCAGGTTCGTTGTTCTTAACGTCCTCAATTCCTTTCCCAATAGTGTTGTTGTGTACGTATATCTTTTTGTAAATAGATTCGGCATTTTTTATATCCGCTTCATCTACACCTCTTCGTTTCATACCAATTGAGTTCACACCAATGAAACTTAATGGGTCTCTTGCTGCTTTTACAAATGGGGGTACATTTTGACGAACTCCAGTACGACCTGCTACAAAAGCAAATGCGCCAATATGAACAAACTGACTTACGCCAACTTGACCTTCAATAATGGCATAGTCATCAATAGTTACGTGACCTGATATACCGGCAGCGTTAGCTAGTATACAATGGTTTCCAATAAAAGAATCATGTCCAATATGCGTGTAGGCCATTAATAAAGTATGGTTTCCAACAACGGTTTTCCATTTGTCGGTGGTACCACGATTAATAGTTACGCACTCTCTAATAACACAATGGTTTCCCACAATTGCTTTGGTGGCTTCTCCGCGGTATTTTAAATCTTGAGGATCTGCACCAATTACGGCTCCAGGGTAAATGCGACAATCTGTCCCAATTTCTGAACCATTCATGATAGTTACATTAGATTCAATTCTAGTGTTTGCTCCAATTTTAACATCTGCTTCAATGTTTGTGAATGGACCAACACTAACGTTTTCTCCTAGCTGTGCGTCAGGATGTACGTAAGCTAAGTTACTAATCATCTTTGGTTTTTGTTTTTGCAACTTGAGCAAGAAGTTCGCCTTCTGCCACTACTTGATTCCTTACGTAGGCAATAGCTTTCATATTGGCTAAGCCACGTCTAATTGGTGCGATTAACTTTAACGAAAGCACCAATGAATCACCTGGAACCACTTTCTTTTTAAATTTTACGCCATCAATTTTAAGGAAATAGGTAGAGTAATTCTCCGGGTCATCTACGGTAGATAAAACTAAGAATCCACCCGCTTGTGCTAAGGCTTCTACTATTAATACCCCTGGAAAAACAGCTTCATCTGGAAAGTGTCCATTAAAAACGGCTTCGTTTCTAGTGATGTTTTTTACTCCTACCACATGGGTATCTGACAACTCCATGATTTTGTCAACCAATAACATTGGGTAACGATGAGGTAGCTTGTTTTCAATATCTTTTATGGTATATAAAGCTTCTGCATTTAAATCAAAATTGATTTGTTTTTTCTGCTTTAATACTTGTTTTTTAAGCTCTTTGGCGAAATCTTTATTTCCACCGTGACCAGGTCTAGCGGTTAAGATATGCGCTCTAATGTGTTTTCCAACTAATGCAAAATCACCCACCAAGTCTAGTAACTTATGTCTAGCTGGTTCATTTTGAAAGTGCAATGTAAGGTTGTTTAAAATCCCCATTTCGGTAGATTCTAACATAGAAGCAGGTTTGTTGAATGCTTTGGAAAGCTTTTCCTTATCCGCATCAGAGATTTCGCGATCTACCATTACAATGGCATTATCTACATCTCCACCTTTAATTAAACCGGCATCCAGTAATTGAACCAATTCACGTAAGAAAACAAAAGTTCTACATGGTGCAATTTCATTTTCAAACTCACTAATGTGGTCCATGCTAGCATGCTGCGAACCTAATAGAGGAGAATGATAATCAACGCGTACGGTAACTCTATAGAAATCATCTGGAACGGCTAAATATTCTGCACCACTTGATTCGCTTTCAAATTTCATTACCTCATTAAGGTAAAAATATTCTCTTTCGGCATCTTGTTCTTCTAGTCCAGAATTTAGAATTCCATCTACCCATAACTTAGCGCTACCGTCTAAAATTGGAAGTTCAGGACCGTCAATTTCAATAATTGCATTATCTACGTCCATTCCGTACAAAGCAGCAAGTAAGTGTTCTGTAGTATGAACTTCTGTTCCGTTTTGCTCTAAAGTGGTGCTACGGGTAGTAGTGGTCACATTTTTAACATCAGCTAAAATGGTAGGATGTCCATCTACATCCATTCTTTGAAACACGAACCAAGTATCAATAGGAGCTGGTTTAACGGTAACGGTTGCTACCTGACCAGTGTGAAGACCAACACCTTTAATGGTAAACGGTGCTTTTAAAGTTTTTTGATTTACAATCATTTAGATTCTCTTAATTATGATTTAAGATTCTTAATTTCTTTTTTCAAATTATGAACGTCAGCAGCAAGTTTAGGTAAATTTTTGAAATAAATATAGGATTTTCTATAATCCATTACTTTAAATGATGGTGCGCCTTGTTGGAGAGAGTTTTCTTCCTTCACGTCACCAAGCACGCCACTTTGAGCAGCTAACTTAAAACCATCGGCTATTTTTTGATGTCCTGCAAATCCACTTTGCCCACCAATCATACAGTTTTTACCTAGAATTGTAGAGCCAGAAATGCCAACTAATGCCGCCATTACTGTGTTTTCTCCAATTTCAACATTATGTCCAACTTGAATAAGGTTGTCTAATTTCACGCCTTTTTTAATAATCGTTGAACCAATAGTTCCACGATCCACAGTGGTATTAGCTCCAATTTCTACGTAATCTTCTAAAATTACATTTCCAATATGGTAAAGTTTATGGTAGTTGTTTTCAGAGTTAGGTTGAAACCCAAATCCTTCAGAACCAATTACAGCACCTGGTTGTAAAACACAGTTATTACCAATTATTGAATCATCTTCAACGGTTACATTGAAATGGAAATTAGAATTATTTCCTATTTTGACATTATTACCAATAGAAACTCCGGCTTTAAACCTACATTCATCTCCAACAACGCTATTATTACCAATATAAACATTGGCGCCAATAAAAACATCTTTTCCAATGGAAGCAGACTCTTCAATTACCGCTGTTGGATGAATGCCCGTATGGCTATTTTTATATTGATGATATATCTCTAAAATTTTACCTACTGATAACCGAGGGTTTTCAACTTTAATCAAAGTTAAAGAGCTAGGTAATTCTTTTTCAGGTTGGTAATCATTGGGTACAATTGCTGCGCTAGCATTCGTATTGTAAAGGAATTCAGCGTATTTCATGTCAGATAAGAAGCATACTGATCCTTCTTTTCCGCTTTCAATTTGCGATAAATCATTTAATAATACCTCTGGGTTTCCTTCAAGATTACCCTCTAATAACCCTGCTAATTGTGCTGCAGTAAACTCCATGTTTAGTATTGATTTTACTAGTTTATTCGCGCCAAAAATAATCCTTAATAACGGTTGTGCCTTGCGTACGCATCATTTTTATTAACACCACGTTGGGTAATGTTACCAAGTTTAATTATCTGTTTTAAGCGGTCGATTTTAGTTTTTGTTGGCGTATGGTTTTCGACTACGTTATTTATGCTCTGGGAAACACATAAAATGTTTCACTACAGGCTCTGATAAAACCGATATATTTAACAATGCAGCATCTTTTTCAATAGGATGAATAGAGCCGTCTTTATGCTTTATTTGAATTTGTTCTGATTGCGATTTAAAGGCTCTATTCTCTACTTTTCCAGTAAAGACAAAGAAGCCCGTTTCTTCCATGGTTAAATCCAAAGACTTTGAAGCATATTCTTTTTCAGTATTGATTTCTTCTTGGGTAAACGGAGTGTCACTAAAGCGAGTTTTGAGTAATTTACGTTTAATTAGTCTCTGAGAAAGGGTGCTAAGAATCTTGTCGTCACAGCTTTGCCAAACTTTAATAGCGCTGATAATATCAAAATCATCTAGCTGAGAAAAAAGCGAAAGCATTTCTGGATTGTTTTCAAAATCAGATTTGTTTACCCGTGTTTTTAAAAAGAATTTTAATGCCGGGGTTGCAAATAATTCGGTGCCAGAACGACTTAATTCTGCCGCTCTTTTCATTACTCGAATCAAAATGTTCTCCGCGCTAATAACCGTTTTGTGTAAATACACTTGCCAGTACATTAACCTTCTGGCAATAATAAATTTCTCTATAGAGTAAATTCCCTTAGCCTCAATAACCAAATTTCCATTGGAGACATCCAACATTTGAATAATTCGTTCTGAGCCAACGACTCCTTCAGAAACACCTGTAAAAAAACTATCCCGCATCAAATAATCTAAACGGTCCATGTCCAATTGACTAGAAACTAATTGATGTAAAAACGTTTTGTGATAGGTATTAGTGAAAATTGAAATGGCTAAATCTAATGCTCCGTCAAATTCTTTGGATAGCATTTTCATGAATTGTATGGAAATATCTTCATGACTCACTCCTTCAATAATACTGTGTTCTAAAGTGTGAGAAAACGGTCCGTGTCCAATATCGTGTAGTAAAATAGCCAAGTAAACGCCTTCAGCTTCTTCATTGGTAACGGTGTGCCCTTTCTGTCTAATTACAGAAATAGCTTGATTCATAAGATGATAGGCTCCTAGCGTGTGTTGAAAACGTGTGTGATTTGCACCACTATACACTACGTTGGTAAGGCCTAGTTGATTTATTCTTCTAAGACGTTGAAACCATGGGTGTTCTATTATTGTGTAAATAATTCCTCTATGAATAGAAATAAATCCATACAAAGGATCGTTAAAGATTTTGCTTTTAATATTCGTTAAATCAGACATAAATGTAGCGTTCGTTAAATTGCAAAACTGTTCCTTTGTGGGAACCACACAATTATCACAAAAATACAAACTATGAGCGTTAAAATTCTTTGGGCAGATGATGAAATAGATTTATTGAAACCGCATATTTTCTTTTTGAAAGAAAAAGGTTTTGAGGTACTTGAGGCTAAAAGTGGTGATGATGCAATTGAGATTCTAGAAGAAGAGGATCACATTGATATTGTATTCTTGGATGAGAACATGCCCGGTTTGACTGGACTAGAAACTTTGAAGCACATGAAATCAAAGAACCCTACTTTACCCATCATTATGATTACCAAAAGTGAGGAAGAAGAAATCATGGAGAGTGCTATTGGTGGACAGATATCAGATTATTTGATTAAACCGGTAAACCCAAGTCAAATTTTACTTTCGGTAAAGAAAAATCTTGATGTCAAAAAATTAGTTAGTGAAAAAACGACCTCTAATTACCAGCAAGAATTTAGAAATATTGGAATGCGCTTGGGTGATCGATTAGATAGCGATGAGTGGGTTGACTTGTATAAAGACATGGTTTATTGGGAGATTGAGTTGGAGAAATCTGGTGATGATAGCATGAAAGAGGTTTTTGCTATGCAAAAATCAGAAGCTAATGCCCAATTCTCTAAACATGTAGAAAAAAACTACGTGGACTGGATTGCTGATGAGGAAGATGCGCCTATGATGTCGCATCGATTATTAGCAGAGAAAGTGTTTCCGTTAATTGAGAAACAGCAGCCGTTATTTTTAGTCGTGATTGATAATTTGAGGTATGATCATTGGAAAATTATCAGACCTTTATTAGAAGATTATTTTAGAATAGATACCGAGGAAGCGTATTATGGTATTTTACCTACCGCAACTCAATATGCCCGTAACGCAATGTTTGCGGGTATGATGCCATCTGATATCGAAAGGATGTATCCGAATTTATGGTTAAATGAGAATGATGATGGTGGAAAAAACATGCATGAACAAGCCTTTCTAGAGAGTAATCTTAAGAGAGAAGGTAAGAATATAAAATTCAGTTATAACAAGATTACGAATTTGGCAAATGGTAAGAAGCTTCTTCAAAACTTGCCTAATTTGATGAACAATGACTTGAATGTTATTGTGTATAATTTTGTGGATATGCTTTCTCATGCACGTACAGAAATGGAAGTGATACGTGAGTTAGCAGATGACGAGGCAGCATATCGTTCAATTGCAAAAAGTTGGTTTGAACACTCTGCTTTGTTTGAAATGATTAAGGTAATGGCAGAAAAAGGATGTAAAGTGGCTATTACTACGGATCATGGAAGTATTAAAGTGACGGAGCCAACCAAGGTGCAAGGAGATAAAAACACCAATTCTAATTTGAGGTATAAAGTGGGTAAATCACTGCAATACACTAAAAAGGATGTGCTGGAAATTAATAACCCTAAGGATGGCGGATTGCCGAGACTAAATGTTTCTTCTACCTATATTTTTGCAAAGGAGGATAAGTTTTTTGCCTACCCAAATAACTATAATTACTACGTAGGTTATTACCGTGATACCTTTCAGCATGGAGGTATTTCGTTAGAAGAATGTTTGATTCCTTTTGCGGTTTTAAATCCTAAAAAATAGCAGATTCATTTTTTCTAAATAAGAATATTTAAGCTCCTTTGAAGTAACGCTTCAAAGGAGCTTTTTCGTTTTAGAGAAAATATATACGCGTTGTTTGACGTGTTTTGTCACTTTGTTTCGGGAGTATATAGAGGATTATGATGATTTATAATCTAGTTAAATTAATTGATACACAGTTTCTTAGTCGGTATATTGACTGGTACTTGATTGGATGCTTAGAAATACTCCACACCTAGAGTAAAATGGTATAAGTGCAATTATTACATTTGTTTTAATGGAAAAAACATTCAATAATGTATCGTTACCTGAGCTAGAGAATGTGGCTGGTGAGCTAATCAAATTATTGGGTGGTTCAAAGATTATCTTGTTTTACGGACATATGGGAGCGGGTAAAACCACCTTTATTAAAGTTCTTTGTAAGGCATTAGGAATTGTTGGCGACACAAGTAGTCCTACCTTTTCTATTGTAAATGAGTATGTAACTCAAAAGGAAGAAACCATTTATCATTTTGATTTTTATAGATTAAAATCAGAGATGGAAGCGTATGATTTAGGGTATGAAGATTATCTTTATAGCGAAAATATTTGTTTAATCGAATGGCCAGAGAAAATTGCGTCATTATTACCTGAAAATGTGATTCAATTTCACATTAATGGTTTTGGAGATTTACGAGAAATAAAAATTATTTGGAATGACTGAAGATTCTGATCCATTAAAAAGTTTAAGTCAACAGGCTACATTAATGCCTAAAGAACAGTTGTTTGCTATCCGTAATGCCGATAAAAGATTGTTTATTGGATTACCTAAAGAAACTTCCTTTCAAGAAAATAGAGTTGGTCTAACTCCTTCTGGAGTGAGAGTACTTTGTGATAACGGACATGAGGTTTGGGTAGAAATGGGAGCTGGCGTTAGTGCTGGGTTTTCGGATCATGATTATAGTGAAGCAGGAGCGCGTATTGTAGAGTCACCTAAGGAGGTTTTTCAAGCGCACGTAGTTCTTAAAGTGGAGCCACCCTCATTAAGCGAAATCAAAATGATGACGCGTAGGCAATTGCTTATTTCGGCTTTGCAATTATCTATTCAGCCCGAAGATTTTTTAAAGCAACTTATCGATAAAAAAATTACCGCTATTGCATGGGATTATCTCAGAGGAGAGGATGGCGGTTTTCCGCTGGTTACCGCTATGGGTGAAATTGCGGGGAATACATCTGTACTTATAGCTGCAGAGTATCTGAGTAAAATGAATAACGGACTTGGTGCGATGTTGGGAGGAATTCCAGGTGTAAAACCAAGCGAAGTAGTGATAATTGGTGCAGGTAGTGTAGGTGAATATGCCGCAAGAGCTGCTATTGGATTAGGTGCTATTGTGAAAGTTTTTGATGAAAACACCTACAAGCTAAGACGACTTCAAAATCAGATTGGTCAGAAATTATTTACTTCTGTGATTCAGCCAGATGTGTTAGGTGAAGCTTTGTTAACCGCTGATGTGGCTATTGGAGCGGTAAGAGCAGTGCATGGAAGAACTCCAAATGTAGTGTCAGTAGAAATGGTTCAGGCCATGAAACAGGGTTCTGTAATTGTAGATGTAAGTATAGATCAAGGGGGGTGTTTTGCCACTTCTGAAGTGACTAATCATGAATTTCCGGTATTTGAAAAACATGGTGTAATTCACTATTGTGTGCCTAATATTGCTTCGCGTGTTTCACAAACGGCATCTATGGCATTGAATAATATTTTTGTTCCCTTAATGCTTAATATTGGGCGTGAAGCTGGAATTGATAATTTGGTGAGGCATGATTCTGGCCTTCGTAACGGAGTATATTTGTATAAGGGAATGATGACCAATAAATTTCTGAGCGACACCTATGGACTTCCTTATAAAGACTTAGATTTACTAATGGGAGCCATGTAAGCAGGGAAGACTGGAAGAGTTAAAGTACCTTACTGGAAATTGAAACCACATCACATTAAAGAGATAAATAAACGATAGGATGAAAAAAACCATTTTAGCAATTGCAATTATACTTATTCATGTAGGAAGTTTTGGGCAAGATGCATTGTCTGTTTTTCAGTCAAATATTCTCGGTACATGGAACTGGGAACAAACGGAAACTGCAGGTAGAGCAAGTGGAAATTGGGTAACGCCAAGTATGTGTAGTTGTACTAAAAGAATGGTGATTACCGGAAATGGAACCTATCAATATTTTGAGGATGGAACACTAGTTTATTCTGGTGATTACGCTGTGGTTATGAATGGCGCTGATCCAAACAATGTGAAGTTTTTATTTGTTGGAAGTTACTTTAACCTGGGTATGGTTTTAACCCAAAATAATAAGTTGAGATTAGGCTCTACATCTGGGTGCGGTGATATTCTGGTGTATTCAAAATAACGGACTTTTGGGTCCTAAGTTAGTGCGGTTTAGGGTTTTAAATTCGTCTAATTTCTATTCCCTAAAAAACGCTATGCGAATAGTTTTACCTATTCGCGTAACGTCTCTTTAATATCGATATGATTTTCAGAAATAATTTCTTTTAATTCACGGTTTCGTGTTCCGTTTCTGCTGCTGGAGCTTCCATGGTTTTGTGAATTTCTTGTTTTGAGCTATTTTCATGTGTTTTACTAGAATGGCCTAAATTCACTAGAGCGAATAGCATTCCTGCAGCGCCTACCATAAATGTGGTGTTGATTATGGTATTGAATTTTGTTTCTGGATTCTTGTAATTAACAACAAAGTAAATTGGAATAAATAGAATCATAAACACTAGTAAACTTGACATCATTAAAATGTTTGCAAATGGCCAATGCATGATTTTACAGAGTACACCCATTGTGGCTACAGATGCCGTCAACATTCCAATTGTCATGATGAGTCTGTTGCTTTTTTCTTTGTCGTTGGCAAATTTCATAGCAATGTTTAATGGGATAAAAACCAAGCTAAAGAAGCCTAGGCCCAAAACAGCCATAACGGATGCTCCGGGCCAATGCATTATTTTAAAAGTGGATCCTAATAGTATTAATATAATCGATGTAATTCCTGATATTTTTAATGTGCGCTTCATGGCGTGATAATTTTTAAAAGTTAATAATACCTGTGTTTCTTCCTCAATTTCACCTAATTCTTTGATGTAAAATTGAGCAATAGTATTCCTGTAGAACTCGTTAAAGTTCGATTCCCCTTTCATCTCATTTTCTATGATACAGCAAACATGATCAAGAATGTTATACCTAACGTCTTCGGTGGTAACACCCCTTTTTTCTATATCATCTAAAATAAAATCTACCTGATCGTCTGTAATGTTATACATGTGATATAGCCGGATCTAAATCCAGTAAAAACCGCATGGTATTCATGAAATCAGCCAATTCATTGACGCGTTCTGAGACGGTCTTTTTTCCTTGATCGGTAAGAATGTAATATTTGCGAACGCGTTTCCCAATATATACTTTCTCGGTAATCACATCTCCGTGCTTCTCGAGCGCATGGAGTGTTGGATAAAGTGCCCCTTCAGTGATTTGGATTTTATCAGAAGTCAGTTCTTTTACCTTCTGCGTTATTTCATAACCATACATTTTATTCCCGTTTTTTAACAGGTTCAGGATTATGGTTTTTAATGTCCCTTTTATTAGTTCTGAAGAATACATAATGCAATTATACATTGGATTCTTATGTATTCCAAATTAATACATAAGATAATTAGGTATAGGGGTGGTTTTTTTTTCTTAACAGGAACCTTATTTAGGGAATTTTATATTTTATTAAATTGATATACAAGTATTCATGGTTTGTTTGTCACATTGGTTCACTCCATTTTTTTCTGTGCCATTAAAGCGTAAATCACTCCACTGGCAATTAAGACAAATGGAATAAACACATATCCGGGTACCACAAATAATGATATTATGGCTGTTCCAATACCTAATCCAATGCTGATAAGTGCCGAATTAAAACTTGTTTTAGCCTCTTTTTTATCGATTTGTTTAAATTCTAGGATAACATTATTAACGGCTTCTTTTGCAATATCAGATGGGACTCCTTGTTTAGCTAACCGGGCATAAATGACTTCAGTTTCTAGTCCTGAGTTTTGGAGTCTTTGAACTAAAAGAATTGCTTTTTTTCGCCACTCACTGTTGGTTAGTTTATCAGTATTTTCGTTCATTTTGCCTGGTTATACGCCATTCACTGGTTGGGGATGAGTGTGTCTTGGGGAGGTTATTTCAGCTCTTTCATGATGTTTTTACCGGTCATTGCAATGGCCGTAATCGCTCCCGCAAACAACGCTCCTCCTACACCAGCAGTCACAATATCTTGACCGGTTAGGTAGAAGTTCTTTATGGGTGTTTTGGGTTTTAAAAAGTCTTGTCGAAAACGAGAGGGACTATGGTCTAATCCATAAATCTCTCCTTTGCCATAATTCACGAAATGCTTTGTAGTTAAAGGAGTAGACAATTCATAACAACTCACTTTACCTTCTAAATGAGGCATTTGTTTATACAACTCTTTTAATAGGCGTTGCGCAAATTCTTCTTTGAGTTGCTCGTATTCTTCGCCTCGCTTTTTCCACTTGGTTTCTTCCCATTTCTGAAAGGTTTCATAGGGCAACAAAGTGATAATATCAATCGCACTTTTTCCTGGGTAGCGATTCGGCCAATCGGGGTCTTTTGCACATGGAAATGACATGTATACTACCGGAAACGGTTGAGATAAATCGTTAAGGTAATTAGTGATACACGTATCGTGATCACCTTCGGCAGGATATACCCAAAGATTGGTTTTGGAAATTCCAAGTTCTTCTGGAGTTCCCTCTAATCCAATATACAAACTAGCATGTGCTACTGAACGATTCACCTTTTGTAATTGCGCCTTTAATTTGTGTTCTTTTACTGTAGCTTCTGGAAGAATTTTGGAATAGGTGGTCATCAAACCGGCATTACTCACTATGTTTTTGGCATTAAGAACTTGACCGTTGGTCATTTTTACGCCTATAGCTTGATTGTTTTCTATGACTACTTCCTCCACTTCAGCATTAATGAGAATAGTCCCACCAGCGGCTGCGATTACCGGATCAATCGTTTTCACAATTTGTGAGGATCCCCCAATTGGAAAACTGCCTCCATCAAAATAATGACGTGCAACGGTAGCATGCATGGCAAAACTACTTTCCTTAGGAGATAGTCCGTAATCGCCATATTGCCCAGCTAGCACTTTAATTAATAGTTCATTTTTAGTTAACGAACTTAAAACCTCGTAAGTGGTTTTATCGGAATACTTGAAAAACGGGCGTTTTAAAAAGCCTCCAATTACGGCACTTAAAAAACTTGGCAAGGCCTTATTCATATAAAACAGGCGACTACTTTTTACGGTTTTAAAAACGATATCCACGTATGCATTGATCGCATCTTCCTCTTCTGGAAAATACTCGGTCATTTTATTTTTAAAGTTTTTCACACCCTTTACAAAGTCGAATTTCTGGTCGCCAATAATAATTTGGTCATAGACTTCTCCCATATCGGCCCATTTCAATTCACCAGCTGTTACATAATCAAACATTTTTTTCATCATGCTTGATTCCCGTTGTACTTCACCAATGTAATGGATTCCCACATCCCATTCGTAGCCCTTTCGTTTAAACACATGTGTAAATCCTCCGGCTACATAATGCCGTTCTAACACCAATACCTTTTGACCTTGTTGCGCCAATATAGATGCGGTGGATAATCCTCCCATACCGGAGCCAATAATAATGGTGTCATAGGAGGGTAATAGATCGGGACTTTGCTTAAACGATTGAATCATACAACTAGAATTTTAAAGGAATTGGTTGGTGTGAATACTATTCTTTATTTGGTGAATTTGGCAGGACTTACTTGTTTTACCTTTTAAGTATTAAGACGCTTATTTTGAAGCCTATTATCGCACCAATCAGGATACCAAATAAAGCTAACATTAAACTTATAATCGATTCTCCTCCGGTATTCCCTAATCCTACACCAATTGCCCAGCCTACATTAAATCCAAGTATCCCGCCAGAAATAATAAGGGCAAATTTCAGTAGACTCCTGGCACCGGTTAAAACAAAGTTTAATGGAGATTTAAAACCATTTTTAGCGATTTTAGTATTACCGGCATCGATATCCAGTTTTAACATGGCTTTAGGAAGTCCTGAATTTTTATCATCAATAATAAACATGTGAAGTCGATTTTATCTATGGCTAATTTACATCAAATATTTTTCCAACAAGCTAGATACAGATTCCGATGTGGCGTTTTCACTTATTTCTTCATATTTAGATGGATCTAACTCCTCTTTTACTTTAGCCTCTACTAGTAACAAAGGTTTTTCATCTGGTGGCTCTGGAAAAAGGTTTTGCTCTTCAAATAATCTTCTGGTTACTAAAGCCACCTCATGTGCTCCAGTATAATTTTCTTGTTGTTCCAGTAAATAAGCTAGTGCAATTAATCCATACGCATCTTCCGATTTAGGGTCAGCTTCTTTTCTGAGTTGATAATACTTCTTAATTAACGCGTTGGCGGTTACGAAATCTCCTTTAGCTACAGATACAAATGACTTATTGAAATGATCTATGGTATACATTCCTATAGCACCGGTTTCAAAACTAATCTTCATGCTCTCGTTATAAAAATCTTCTGCTCGATCCATATCTCCGATTAATCGCCACATCTCTGCATTCATGTGTGCGCGGTACATCAACCACTTTTGATTACCCGATGATTCTGCCAAATCAACTAATTCGATACTTAACTCGGCTAAACGGGTGGTATCTAGTTTGCGTTGCGAATTGCGACATAAAGAGGTAAGTGCTTTTCCGATCAGTGTATCGTTTTTAGTCGCTCGGCCTATTTCTAAAACCTGATTAGCTACTTTGATAGATTCGGTATCATTGCCTTCTTTAAATAGTTGATAGGCGTGATTAAGCATCTCTTTTGGAGATTTTTCCATCACCGCTATTTTAGCCTTGTTATCTTCGGGTTTCTCCTCCGTTAAACCACACCCTACAAAAGGCATAATAGCTAGTGTCAAAATCAAATTAGCCGCTTTTATTATCTTGTTCCTTTTCATAAAATCTGTTATATATTCTGTATTTAGTTGATACTCGCCTCCAAATTAAACTTACTGATTTTTTATGTAAAAGGAAATCAAATAACAACGTAAAGGAATCTTTCTTTACATTTCTTCTAAGGTCTTTCCTTACATTTCTTCTAAGGTCTTTCCTTTGGTCTCATTGACAAACTTCATAACAAAGAAGATTGAAATTATAGCAAAAAACGCATAAATTCCATACGCACCAAACAAGCCAATTTTTTCTAAAATAACAGGAAAACTAATCGTGATGGTGAAATTAGCAACCCATTGTGCTCCTGCAGCAATGGCAATGGCATGTCCTCTAATTTTATTATTAAACATTTCTCCTAGAAGAACCCAAACTACCGGACCCCATGAAACGCCAAAACAAAATACATAGAGGTTGGCAGCAATCAAGGCTAGGGTGCCTGCATTGGATGTAAGTTCTAGATTTCCTTGCGCATCTACTCCGGCCATAGAGAATATTATAGCCAATGAAACTAAAGTGATCGCCATTCCGACTGAGCCAAAAAGCAATAATGGTTTCCTTCCAATTTTATCAATAAGCGAAATTGCGACAATAGTAGAAACCACATTGACTATTCCTGAAATGATATTAATGAGTAAAGCATCGCTTTCCGAAAATCCTGCCGATTCCCATAATACGGCACCGTAATAAAATACTACGTTAATGCCTACAAACTGCTGGAATACACTTAGAATAAGTCCAATCCATACAATGGGTAATAGTTTCCCTTTTGGGAAAATGTCACTAAACTTATGTTTGTGATTAGCGTTTACGGTGCTCGAAATCAATTCTATTTCTCGGTTAACGAATTTTTCATTTATCCAGACTTTCAATAACACAAGTTTAGATTCTTGCGGTTTTCCAGAAGAGATTAAATAGCGCGGAGATTCAGGAATAATAAACGAAAAAATTAGATAGGCTAAAGCGGGAATTCCTTCGGCCCAAAACATCCATTTCCAGGCGGCAAATCCAAGCCAAAATGTATTACCTGCGCCTCCTGCAGATTTGGCAATTAGGAAGTTGGTTATGAATGCAACAAAAATACCCACCACAATAGCCATCTGTTGAAGAGAAGCCAAACGGCCTCTAATTTTTACGGGAGCTATTTCTGAAATATATAATGGCGCAACAACACTTGCAGCTCCAACGGCTAAACCACCTAGTAAACGGAATATGATGAAAAAATTTGCTGTTGTTGCGGCTCCTGAGCCCCAAGCACTAATTAAAAAGGCAATGGCTGCCATTTTCATAATGGGTCTACGGCCAATTTTATCTGCCCAGCTGCCTGCATTTAAAGCACCAAATGCACAACCTAATAGCATGGAAGCTACAGAAAACCCAGAGCCAATTGAACCCGAGCCAAATGCTACTTTAATAGATCCAATGGTGCCATTGATAACGGCACTGTCATATCCAAATAAAAACCCACCAATTGCAGCTACAGAGCTGATAAATAGGACGTAACCAAAATTATAGTTTTTAGATTCTTGCATAATCGCTTATTTGTTAGCCACAAACATATCAAAAATGAAGAACTAGGGTATCAAAAATTTGTCACATGATTTTATTTGAGCCTCAAAATAACACGTTGGTATTTTGGGCTTTTCAGTGGGTTTTTTTAGCCGATATTCTTTCGCTTTTTGTAATAACGTAAAGAGGGGATGAGGTGGCTTATTGTATATTAAGCTTGAAGAAATACGCCATACAATGAATAAACTAGAAGGCTATGAATATTTACTACACTTGGGGTGATTGATTTAATACACCCCAAGTTTTATTACCATTCTGAAATAATTTGTAGTCATTAAAAATTAACTTTTACCCCAAAACCTTCATGTATTATTTCTTGATTTGGAAGGGTGTACTTATTGTCGTGAAAATCTATATACTTTAAATTTTTCAATTCTTTTATCTCTTTGGGTAATTGTTTGAATTGGTTTTTGTTCAGGTATAATGACTCCAAATATACTAGTTTATAAATGTCTTTGGGTAATGACTTCAATCCATCGTTTTCAATGTGAAGCGATTTTAGATTTGGCAGTGTGCTTAGCACAGGGATGCTTTTTCCAAATTGGAAGTATTTGTCATCATTTAAATAGAGCTCTTGCAATTTGGATAAGTTATTAAAAGTGGATGGTAATACTTTAAAATCATTCCCACTTAAATCAAGCACTTTTAGATGTGTTAGGTATCCAATACCTGTTGGTATTTCTTTTAGGTGGTCGTTTTTCAAACTTAGATACTCTAGGTTAATAAACTTTGTCCAAATACTATCTGAGACTTGCACGTTTTGGTTACTCAAGTTAAGTCGGTAAACATTCTCGGGGGATTTTAGCGCCTCTTCTAAACTGAAGAACTCTTTTTTCAATTGCGTAGAATCTACCGTGGATTGCGCTTTCGCATTAGTAAAGGAAAATATGAAAACGAATAAGAAGAGTGATGAATACTTGATCATAATTTATGTGTTGTAGTTTCTATAAAATTTAGTTTCATTTAAGCTTTTCGCGCTTAAATGAAACTAAATTGAATCGTTTCGTAGTTCTATCGAACTAAATAAGGGGTTTTACCATCGGTGATAATGATCTTAGCGTTTGGCGATGACGCTAATTCTAAGAAGGCCTCAATACTTCGGAGTTGAAGGATTTGTTCCGTTAATCCTTCGGAAAGAATTATTTGAGCATCTTTAGAACCCGTTGCTTCAATTATTTTACGTTGAGCTTCTAGCTTTTCTTGCTTCAAGATGAACTCCATTCGCATCGCATTTTGTTCCGCTTGTAATTTAGACTCAATGGAATTTGCGAGTCCAACGGGTAATTGAATACTCTTCATTAATACGGCTTCAATTAGAATGCCTTGAATATTGAGCGTTCCCGACATACTGCTTAAAATGGCTTTCTCAATTTCTGCTCGCATTCCCGAATGCATATCTTTTGCAAAGTATTGCGCGCATACATCTGCTGCCGCTGAGCGGAAAACATTTGCGATAATATTCTCATAACCCAATCCAATGTTTTTTATGACTTGAGGTACACTTTCTGGATCGATGCGATATAGTATTGAAATCTGTGCCTCCACACTCAAACCTTCTTTACTTGGTAGTTGTAAGGATAACTCGACATTTTTAATCTGAACATTGGTAATAATGACTTTCGATACAAAAGGATTATACCATATTGCACCTTGCGTTTTATAATCAGTACTTAACTTTCCTAATTTCTGTTTTACGCC
>CAXMPG010000130.1:0-8183 GCA_964195485.1 uncultured Desulfobacterales bacterium | reverse complement strand
TTTATTGAAAATTATAGTAATTTAATTTTCCTAAATGCACAAATAACAATTACGAGAATCACTCACGAACCCGTTTTACCTCATAATTTGCATTGTATTTCTCCTTGACCTTTGAGTCAAACAATTTGTAATCATAAAAATTTATAAGATGAAAAAGTTTAGTTTAATTGCCGTAGCGTTTCTACTTGTTGTTCAAGTAGGTTGTAAAAAAGACGATGAAGTAGTGACTCCAACTCCTGGACCAGGAGAAAGCACAACAGATTTATTAGTAGCAAAATTTACTGCTGCACCAACTATGGATGGTACCATTGATGCAATGTGGTCAAATGCGCAAACATTAGTTGGAACTGCAGAAGTTCCTACCCTTGCTGCAAGAAATACATATTTAAATAGTGATGGTGCTGGTGTGGAAGAAGGTCTTGGATTATTTGCTCCTTATAATGGAGAAACCAACCCTTTCAAAATGCGTAGTGGTACTTTCGGAGAAAACATCTATTTCTTAATTGAGTGGGATGATAACGATGACAGTAGAGAGCGTCAATCTTGGTATTTTGATTCTGGTAGCAAAACTTGGAAACAAGAGCATAAGTATGCAAATGCTAATGATGATAAATTTTACGAAGATAAATTCGCATTCTTATTTCCTATCGGAGACGTTTCAGGATTTGCTAACTCTACATGTTATGCAACTTGTCACGGACCAGCAGCTATTTCTAATGCTAAAGACAAACATACGAGACATTATCTTAATGTAGATGGTGAAAAAGTTGACATGTGGCACTGGAAAAGAGTTAGAGGTAACTTCTTAGGTCAAGTTGATGATCAAAAAATGCTTTATGATGATCCTTCTAAAGGTTCTGCAGCAAACGGTCGTACGGGTGATTCTGACGGATCAAGTGGTTATGCAAACAATAGTGTAACATTAAACAACGGTCTATCCGATGTTAATGTACCTAAGTATATTATTCCTGGAAGAACTGATTATTTCTGGGTAGGTCAAGACGAAGTAGATGCAGGTACAGCATTAGAAGTAACAGCTGTTGATGGAAACGGTGTATTAACTTTAAGTGATGGATCAACTCTTGATGCGGCTAATGATGCTGCTTATGCTCACGCAACAGGTAACAAACGTGTTCCTAGTGTTATAACATCTGCATTTACAGGTGGTAGAGGTGACATTAGTATTTCTGCTGTTCATACTGGTTCTGGTTGGGTTGCTGAAGTATCTCGTAAATTAAATACGGGTGACGTTGATGACGTAGTATTTGATGCAGCTAATGAATATCCGTTCGGATTTGCAATTTTTGATAACGCTGCTATTGCTCACGCAATCAAGCCAGGTCTAATGTTGAAATTTGTTCAATAATGTAATTAAACATTATAGCATATAATTAATTAAAATGGCAGTTATTCCCTCATAGCGAAACTAGAATAACTGCCATTTTTATATCTGCTACCTTTCTAATTAACAATCAAAAAATACTCCAATAATGAAAATTTTTAATTCCATATATAAAACAGTTCTAGGACTCTTTATAGTCGCATTATTTGCTTCATGTGAGAAAGAGTATGTTCCTGTTCCAGAAGCTCCAGTAGGACCCATTTCATATGCCAATGAAATGCAACCATTTTTCGATGCTAAATGTGTGAGTTGCCATAACGGTACTGGAATACCTCTAAACTTAGAAGCTTCAGTTTCTTATGATAAGATTCAAACAGGTGGATATATTGATAATAACAATTCCGCAAATAGTAAACTATACACTAAAATTATTCCTGGAGGAAGCATGGAAACCTATGCCTCATCTACCGAGCGATCTATGACATTACTATGGATAGAGCAAGGGGCTAAAAACAATTAATACTTAGATTATGAAAACTGTTATCACAAGAATACTCGTATCTATCATTGCCATTATTGTTTTAGTTGTGATTTATCCATCTCAAACATTAGCGCAAGATTCTACTGAAGTACAAACTACAAAGACGAAGAAAAAAGCTGATAAACCTGTTCGTTCTCCATGGAATGCGGGCATGTTAATTGAAACTCAAACAGATTTAGTTTGGGCGCCAAAAACACTAGAATTTGTTATACAACACCGTTTCGGAAATTTAGGTTCCGGTACATTTGATTTAGCAGGACTATACGCTCCTTCTAACATTAGAATAGGGTTTAATTACGGATTATTTAAAAATGCACAAATTGGTTTTGGAACTACTAAAGACAGTAAGTTACAAGACATAAATTGGAAATATAAAATTTTAACGCAAACCAAGTCGAATAGTATGCCTGTTTCTATGGCCTATTACGGAAACGTTCAAATAAATGGATCTCCTTCCAATAGTTTCGGTACAGAATACCGTTTTGCAAATCGTGTTTCTTATTTCAATCAATTGATTATTTCTCGCAAGTTCTCCAAGAAATTAACAATGCAAGCAACCATAAACTATGCGCATTTTAATTTGATTGATACTGCCGTAGCCGGAATGTCTGACTTAAAGCATAGTAACTTCGGGTTTGGCATTGGTGGTCGTTATAAAGTAGGTTCAACCACGTCTATTATTTTTGAATATGACCAAGCGTTAACTACTCCAGAAGATATTAAACCAAATCTTTCTTTAGGAGTTGAATTGGGCACAAGTGCACACGTTTTTCATGTATTCGTTAGTACATATAAAGGTATTAGCTACCAAAATAATATGGTGTATAACCGTAACGATTTTACAGAATTTAATGATGACGGTTGGGGAATCCTTATTGGGTTTAACATGACCAGAAACTGGAACTTCTAAATCATAGGATTATGAAAGAAGATAACAAGTTACCAGAAAAAAAATCCAACAGGCGGAACTTCCTAAAATTAGGACTTCTTGCTGGTGGTGGTGTCGCAGCAGCCGGAATTGGCTTAAATGCCCTCGCTGATGATGGCAAAACAGGCGACAAAGTGAAACTGATGACCACAGACGGTAAAGTGGTAGAAGTGGATAGTGCCATGGTAGAGGAAATTGCTACTTGTGGTGTTCCAGTAACTCCAACGGAAGTAAGAGAAGGAATTCCAGGTAAAAAGTTTGTCATGGTTGTTGATCTAGCCAAATGTAGAAATGCATTGAAATGTCAAGAATCTTGTAATAAAAACCATTATGTAACGGGTAAAAACTCGTGGCTAAAGGTGTATAATATGCAAGAAAGCAAAGACACGTCTCCTTACTGGATGCCAATGATGTGTCAACATTGTGATCAACCTGCTTGTGTTACGGTTTGTCCGGTAGATGCTACCTTTAAACGTAAAGATGGTATTGTGCTTATTGATAATGAGCAATGTATTGGATGTCGTTTTTGTATGGCAGCTTGTCCGTATTCTACCCGAGTTTTTAATTGGGAAGAACCAGATCAAGGTGCTGCTATGGCAAAACATACCGAAGAAAATCAATATTCTGCAGAACATGCGGGTGTACCAAGTCAAAAAGGTACAGTAGATAAATGTGATTTCTGTCCGCACATGATACGTGAAGATAAAATGCCGCATTGTGTAACTTCTTGTCCGAATGATGTATTCCTTTTTGGAGATAAATATGAAGATACTGTTACCAATGGTAGTGGTCAATCATTCCGTTTAAGTGAAGTTTTAAAAGATAACTCAGGTTATCGTTTTATGGAGAACTTAGGTACAGAACCTAGTGTATATTATTTACCTCCAGTAGATAGATCTGATGCTTTTGAAGATGGCTTAGAGCAATATGATGAATTTCAATCGGTACGTAAACCAGAAGACTCATGACCAAATACGAAGAATTAGTAAAAGAGCTAGCTCCTAGACCATTTAAAAAATTAGGAGTTATTTGGACCATTGGTTTATCCATAGTTGTATTCATCGGAATTATAGCTTACATAGATCAAATTATTCAAGGGCAAATAGTCACCAATATGCGTGATTATGTACTTTGGGGAGTTTACATTTCAAATTTTGTATTCTTTGTTGCCATTAGTTTTGTAGGTTCTTTAACCGCAGCAATTCTAAGGCTATCAAAAAGTAGTTGGAGAACACCATTAGTTAGAATAGCTGAGATTATTGCTTTTTCCGCCATCATTATGGCCGGAATAACTATCGTTCTGGATATGGGAAGACCAGATAGATTGTATAATTTGTTCATTCATGCCAGATTGCAATCTCCAATTACGTGGGATGTAATTATCATAACTACCTATATATTCATTAGTGCGTTGATATTGTTTTTTCCTTTATTACCGGATTTGGCAATACTTAAAAATTACTTTAAGGATCAACCAATAGTATCAAAAATTTATGCCTGGTGTTCTTTAAACTGGACGGGTACAACTAAACAATGGGCAATTCAAAAAAAGTCTATTAAATGGGTGGCCATTCTTATTATTCCAGTAGCATTAATTTTACAAACCATTGATGCGTGGTTGTTTTCAACTACATTTAGAATAGGGTGGGATAGTACCAATTTTGGTCCTTATTTCATTGCTGGTGCATTTGTAGTAGGTACCGGAAGTTTAATTACGGTCATGTTTGTACTACGAAAAGTGTACAGTCTTGAAAAGTACATTACCGCGTTACATTTTGATAAAATGGGTAAGATTCTAGTCTTTGCCTGTTTAGTGTATTTATACTTCAACATTAACGAGTATTTGCTTCCAGCATTTACCGCACCTAAAGCAGAGGGAGAGCATTTAAAAGAACTTTTTACTGGACATTATGCACCCATGTTTTGGTTTGTGACAATTGGAGGTTTAATCGTCCCAATTCTTGTATTGGTATTTAGTAAAGGTAGAAAACCGCTTCCGTTATTTATTATCGCTGTTTTAGTTGTAATTACATCATGGTGGAAACGTTATTTAATTGTAGTACCAGCGTTATTACATCCATTTTTACCAATTCAAGGTGTTCCAGTAGAATGGCATAGTTATTTTCCAAGTATGCATGAGTGGGCTATTACCAGTGCCACTTTAGCTGCAGCTTTACTTATTATTACTATTCTAGTGCGTTACGTTCCAATTATCCCAATTCATCGTACCGCAAAAGAAATGGGCATTTTACCAACCGATAAAAAGGAGGAATTATGAGAGTAATATTAAATATTAGATATGTGATTTTGCTGGGCTTATTCCTATTTACTACTGGATTTCAGGTTCAATCACAAAGCATTAAAGCTAGACTATCAGTTGAGTACCAAAAGGTAATTGGTGAAGACGGTAATTTATTTATTAACGCTAAGTTTAAAGGAGATGACGGCTATGAGCCATCAACTCAAGTGAAATTAAATATTTACCAAGAAATCATCGAAGATTCTACCATTATGATTGGTAGTGTGGTAACCGATGAGGAAGGGAATGCAAATTACGTGTTGCCAAAAAATCTAATCGTTAAAGATTCAATTATTACGCATGTATATATCGTGAAAATAGAAGGTGATGCTAAATTTAAGAATGCTAAAAAGGCGGTTAAATTTATGGATGCCAACTTAATGGCTGAAATTGTTTTTGAAGACAGTTTAGTGCAAGTTTCTGCAATGCTTACCGATGCAATGGGTGAGCCAGTAAAAGGAAAAAAACTAGAAGTCAGAGTTCAGCGATTATTTGCACCTTTAACTATTGGGGAGTCCAGTTACAAAACAGATAAAAAAGGACAAATATTAGTGCCTATGGGAGATTCTCTTCCAAGTATTGATGGAAACCTGGTTATTGAAGTGGTATTAGATCATAAAAAATATGGAAATATTAAATATGTTTTTAATGCTCCTATTGCAAAGTTAGCGGTAGATGAATCTACGTTTAATGACCGTACTATGTGGTCTCCACCTAACAAAACACCCCTGTTTTTATGGATATTTCCGAATATCGTTATTTTTGGAATATGGTTTGTTATTGTATTATTAATTAGTAATTTATTTAAAATTTATAAATCTTAAAACGCAAAATAGTATGAAAACGATAAAAAAAATAACCGTTGTTGGAATGTTAGTTATGGGGCTGTATGCTTTTACAACAATTCCTCAAGCCACAGAGTGGGTAGTACCAGCAAAATATGAAGTAATGGCTAACCCAACTGATCCAGACGATGATGATGGATTAGAAATTGGCGAAGAACTTTACGTGAAACATTGTAAGTCTTGTCATGGTAAAGAAGGTCTGGGCGATGGTACCAAGGCTAAAGAACAAAAAGGTGACTTAGGTGACTTTTCATCCGAAGAATTTCAAGCCCAATCAGATGGTAGTTTATTTTATAAAACCGCAGAAGGTCGCGAAGACATGCCTGGTTTTACTAAAAAAATTCCAGATGTAGAAGAAATGTGGTTTGTGGTTAATTATATGAGAACTTTAGGGGAGTAGTTTGTCCTTTTAGTTATATGGTAAGACACCTGTGTTTTACTTGTGATTACAGTTTGAAACGCCTTGGGAAATTTATTTTCCTTGGCGTTTTTTTTATAATTTCACGTAGTAATTCTAAGTAACTAGATATGAGCTCAAAATCAATGAAATCACTTACTATTTTTCTTTTTGGAGTTTTCTTAATCAATAGTTATGGGTGTAAAAAAACACCTTTTGATTACAGAAACAAGTATTTAGGTGACTGGGACCTTACGACCAAGTGGAGTACTTTTAATATGTCAGACTCCACAAGTGATCATGGGGAATATTCATATGTTGGAGAAGTGTGGTATGACGATGAAAGGAAAATAAAAATTAGAACCTCTGATTTCCAAACGAATGATTTTGATATTTCCGAAGATGGAAAGTTATCCATTCTTGGATCCAACGCATACGGAGAATTTAGTGATGATAATAACCTGGAATTTTATGTGAGTTATGGAGGAATGGGTGGTGGTGGTGCCAGTTCTGTTGTTGGTATTAAGAAATGATTGTGTAGGTTGAACTTGAAAAAATGTGTTTACATAGCCGATGGAGTTTTCTAAAACTGCGCTATGAGAAATAATGGGCTATCTACTTTTTCACTTCCTAATTTCTATCCTATTTACATCTACGAAAAACTAAAGGAGCAAACTACAAACTCATTCTATCCTTCAACTTAACCGCTTGACGTCTTGAAATCTCAATCTTTTTATCATCTTTTAAAATAACCAATAAACCTCCGTTAAACCACGTTTCAATTTTATCAATCCACTTTAAATTAATGATGTGTTTACGGTTTGCTCTAAAAAATAATTTATCGCTTAATTTCTTATCTAAGTTATTTAAAGACTTAAGAATTAGCGGCTTGTTGTTTTCGAAATATACGCGAACGTAGTTTCCTTCCGACTCAAATAATCTAATGTCACCAAGCTCTACAAACCAACATTTGTCACCATCTTTTACAAATACTTGGTCATTTGCACCCAATTGCTCTTCTGGTAATTGAGAATCGGCATCTTCTCTTTTTTCTTTAATTTTTTGAATTACCTTTTTAAGAGATACCTCAAAACGGTCTTCTTCTACCGGTTTTAAAATGTAATCTAAGGCGCTGACTTCAAATGCTTTTAGCGCAAATTCATCATACGCAGTTACGAAAATAACCTCTGGGGTATAAATGATTTCTTCCAGTACATCAAAACCGTTTTTACCTGGCATTTGAATATCTAGAAAAATCAAATCTGGTTTTAGCTCTTCAATCTTTGTAATAGCCTCTTCAGCACTGGCACATTCATCCAGTATTTCGATATTTTTATGGCTTTCTAAGATGCGTCTTAACTCTTGTCGGGCTAAACGTTCATCGTCAATAATTAGACATTTAATCATAGCTATATTGTTTCTTTGGGTAAAACTACTTTCGTAATTACTGTATGGTGATTCGAATTGTAAATCTCAAAAGTAGCTTGTTCTCCGTATAACAAACTTAATCTTTGTGTAGTATTTATGATACCAAAACCAGTAACTGGTTCAGAATCTTTTACCAATTCTCCGGTGTTTTCAATTTCGATTACTAGCTTTTCATTTAAGACCTCTGCTCGTAAGTCGATTACACCTCCATTAGGAAGTTTGGAAATTCCATGCTTTATGCCATTCTCTACTAACGTTTGAATCATTAAAGAAGGAATTTGGTAAGAATAGGCCTCTTCACTAATTTCAGAATTACATCTTAATCGTTCTTCGTATCGCGTTTTCTCTAATTCAATGTAATCGTTCACAATAGCCATTTCTTCTTCAAATAGAACCGTTTTTT
>CAXMPG010000129.1:0-30276 GCA_964195485.1 uncultured Desulfobacterales bacterium | reverse complement strand
TTCTAACTCATTTTCTAAGTTAGATGTGATTGAAAGTTCTTTTTTAGCCACCGCCATTTTATCCTGTGACGGTCTTTTATTCAATGGGTTTTCAATCATCGCATCTTGTGCTAACGCAACATCATTCGATTTTTGATTAATTAACCTTAACTTACGTTTTTCGTATTGAACGTCAGCCTCTATTACAGCTAATTCTGCAGTAATAGCCTGTTTTTTCTTCTTTTTACGGGTGACTTCCAGTTCCTTTTGTAAATCAATCACCTGAGCCGATTTCACTTCAATAATTACCGCTTGTTTTTCTTCTTCTACTTTTAATTCTTCTATAACTAAAGCGCTTGGGCTAACGAGTATTTCTGGTGAATATTTTTCTTCTTCTAATACTTCTGATTGCTCATTTTCTGTTATTTCCGACTGATTCTCATTTGTAGTTTCATTTTCGTTCTCCGTAGCTTCAGGAGTTTCAGTATTTACTTGCGCTACTTCCTCCCCCAATACTATAGTTGGCTCATTTTCGGTTACTTCCGATTGATTTTCGTTCGTAGTTTCATTTTCGTTCTCTGTAGCTACTGGAATTTCAGTATTTACTTGTGCTACTTCCTCCTCCAATACTTCAGTTGGTCCATTTTCTGTTACTTCTGATTGATTTTCGTTCGTAGTTTCATTTTCGTTCTCCGTAGCTACAGGAGTTTCAGTATTTACTTGTGCTACTTCCTCCTCCAATACTTCAGTTGGTCCATTTTCGGTTTCTTCCGATTGATTTTCGTTTGTAGTTTCATTTTCGTTCTCTGTAGCTACTGGAATTTGAGTATTTACTTGTGCTACTTCCTCCTCCAATACTTCAGTTGGTCCATTTTCGGTTTCTTCCGATTGATTTTCGTTCGTAGTTTCATTTTCGCCTTCAGTTGCGGTAGGGGCTTCGTTATTTAATTCAGCCAATTCCTCTTCTTCCGCACCAATTACCGTTTTTTCGGTAGAAGCTATTTCTTCATTTTCCGCTATAATTGTATTGATTTCTGTTGCACCTTCCGTATTTACTTCTCCCGGCTGAGATACCTCTTCACTCGCTATTTGCTCTGCAGTTTCTAATTGCTTAATAATTTGCGCATTTAGAGCCATGAAATTCCTTTTCTGAGTTGCTTGCGTATTTAACTTCGAAATCTTAGTCGTAATTTCAGCATTATAATCCGTGTTCTCGTTATTTTCTTTGGCATAAGAAAGCTCTGCTATTTCTTTCTCTATAGCAACAACCCACTCATAATTAATAGATTGTGTTTTTTCCGCTTTAGCTTTTGAGTTTTGAATATTACGCGTTTCCGTGGATAAATTTTCAAACTCTTTATTGTAAGATGACGTTGTAAATACCACCGCAGCACCTTTTAGCTCAGTAGCTTTGTAAGGTAATTTACCGGTATTGCTCGTTATATCTAAAGGAACAGATTCCCCATCCACATTTATTACATTATCAGATTCTGTTTCATATTCAGCCGTATAAGCGTAATATTCTGACGTTTCATTTGGTGTTTGTACTTGCTCTACTGCTTGTTCTTCTGAGTTTTGCTCTGCTTGTTCTTCTAAGTTTTGCTCTTCTTGTGCTAGAGTCTCGGTGTTAATATCCTCTTGAATTGGAGTGGAAGTATTTGCCGTATCCAAAGGCGCCTCTTCTTCTGGGTCGATTAAATCTTCTGTATCCACGTTTGTTTCTAAATTATCAGCTATATTTTCCTGCTCATCAGTAACATCATTGGTTGTTATAGGTTCTCTATTTTTAACTTTAACAGAATTACTATTTTCTAACGCTACAATTTCGTTTGTTGTCGCCAAAATTGAAGCAATTAACGCTGACTTTTGTTCTTCCGAAACTTCGTCTTCATTTGAGTTTGAAGCTGCATTGACTTCCTGAATAACCAATAATTGGTTATTATATTCAATAGCCTTTTTTTCATGAACTCTAGAATCGGAAAAGGCTTGTTCCTTCTCTGCCTCTAACGGCTCTAACTCCACATATAGTGCGTCAATTCTAGTTTGCAGGTATTCTTTTTCTTTCTTCTTTTTAGTAGCATTTTTTTCCACTTTAGCCGAAGTAATGGCAATTTCCAATTCCTTTTGTTCTTCTGTAATACCTTCTGCTCTTTTAATAGCAGCCTTCATACCCTTCTTTTCGATATCCGATGATTTCGCAATTGAAGATTCAATGGATTCTGGTATTGCTAATTCTGTGTCGGTTTGATATCTTTTATATAGCTCGACTACATTTTCTCTAGAACCTTCTGTGTTCGCTTTTTCAACTCTAACTAGGTATCCTTCTGTTTTATTTAATTTTTTAGTCGCAGATTCTATTTGGTTTTCGTACTCTTTAGCTAGGTTAAAAGAAGACTCTGCCGCCAAAGAATGCTTTTTAGCATCCGACATTAGTTCTGCCAATTCTTCTTGTTTCTTTTCATTCTCTTCAGAAAGGTCATTCAAACTTATTTGAGATTCTAGTTGTGCCGCTACCTCTAGGTCTTTTTGAGCTAACTCTCTTTTTTCATTAGCTAGGTTATAACTAAGTAACGCTTTTGAGTCTAATCCAGAAATATGGTCTTCCATTTTATTCTTAGATGCTTCCACCTCACTTATTATTTCACTAGTAGAAATAGTAATTTCTGAATCTTTAGCCTTTTCAATATCAGCACTTTCAATTAAAACTTGGGCAATAATATTTTGATCATCTGGAGATGCGATTTCTTCAAATAAATTGCGAATAATAAGTTTTTCCTTTTCATTCTCTACAACAATTTCTATTTCTTGTTTTAGAACCTTAACTTCACTATTGTCTGGAATCTCTACCCTACCTGAGTATGCAAAAGTGCTCCCATAAGGTTCTACTAGAAGTCTGTAATTTCCTCCGGCTTTAAGCTGCATTAAATATTTACCTGATTTCTTATCGGTATTAAAGGAACCAATGATTACATGATCATTTAAATCCTCTACCGTAATTTTACAAGACCTGGTGTCCTTAGAGTCAAAAATACCTGAAATCACAGCAATTTGATAGCTTTCTAAAGTGGCGTTAATTTTATATACGTATGCCTTTCCTTTTTCACAATTTCTATTAGACGCAAAATATGCGATACCCTCTGACCCAATTTCAACATACATAAAGTCATCATCAGGTGTATTAATAGAATAGTCTAAATTTACTGGAAGCCCGTAAGTGTTGGTTATGGTGTCAAAGCTAGTTCTAAAAATATCTTTACCACCCATACTATTATGACCGGAAGAAGAGAAGTAAAACATTGTTCTATCCTCGGTTAGAAATGGAAACCCTTCATCATATATGGTATTAATAGTGGATGGAAGTCGGGTGGGCTTACCTAAATCTCCATTAGGTGATAATAAAACAGAATAAATATCAATACCGTATTTATCAGTGGTTCCGTAACTTGTAAAGTAAACTACGTTCGTATTACTGTTTCGGTACATTACAGGATTGTAGCCTTTCTTTTTATCAATAGCCGTTTGGAGTTCTTTTGGCGCATAAAGAATACGTCCTCCAATATCAGCTAATTTAAAAGAAGTGAAAAAATCTGCTGCAGTAACCTTTTTCTTTGAGATTACGTGTGGACTAGTGATGTTTTTCATCAGATTGCGTCCATTCTCACAAAAACGAATATCCTGATCAACAGGATATTTCTCTTTTGCCTTTATGTCTAGCTTACCTTTATATTTATTAAAGTATACAATGGCTTCATCAAACCGATAATTGTAATGGTAACCCTTTCCTAAAAAGTAAAAAGCTTCTACATCAACATTAGGTCTGCTAACTGCATATTCTAAAAATTTAAGTGGATACGTTTTATCAACGTCTACAAATAATAAGCAGGCTCCAAATTTGTAATTGTAGTTTTCATCTTTAGGATAAAGAGAAACGAGTTGAGAATATAAATCTTTTGCTTCAAGATATTTACCTGCCTCAAAAAGTTCTGAAGCACTTTCTTTTACGTCATCAATATCTTTATCTTGCGCTTGAGCACCCAATGAAAAAAACACAATGCCTATAACTAGTAGCTTGTGGTAATATTCTCTATATAAATGAGACATACGGAAATCGGTCAATTTGTTAGTACAAATAAACGCCCTTATACTCTAATAGCCTCCACTTTTTGCTGATAATTACTAATCACCAATAAGGTTGATAGAGCGCTTGCAATTACCAAGGCATTTAAATCAATTAAGATAAAAGTAATCATAACTAAACTACCTAGCGATATAATAAGTGAACTAAAAGCGACTTTTTTATTGACAGCCCATAAGAGGAGAAAAACTAACAGTGATAAAACTGCAGGCACTAACCATAAACCAGCAAAAACACCGAAGTATGCTCCCATGCTTTTTGTGCGATTAAACTCATTATATAAAGGAAATGTATGACCTAATATCACTACCAGAGCCAAAATATATTCAAATGGAATAATGCCAAATACTAGCACAGACTCACTATGTACAAAACCTAGTAAAGAAATTGCTAACAAGCCTTTAACAAATTCAATGGAAAACAAAATATAACTCCATTTTTTATTCTCGAATGAAAATTTATTCTCTGCCCAATCTGACTCCTCATTGAAATCTTCGGAATCTACTCCGAAAAAGGCGGTTGCTATCCAAGACGGTATTGGCATAGCGCTAATTTGCCAAACCAAAAATGTAATAAGTATAATTTCTGTTACGTTCATGTGGGGCCAAATATAGGTCAAATATGAAGTTATTAACAAGTTATAAACACGATATAAACAAATAAATGTTAATTGTTTTTGTTTACCTCTTATTTCGTGGCAGTTACCATTTTCCTATCACGACTGCATTGTTTATGACTACACCTGGTTTATGAAAAAACAAGATTGAAATTGATGGCTTACTTAGAATCCTCTAAGCGCATTAAAAATTTAGACCGTGAAGTTTTAGAACCTGCCATAAACACATATTGCTTTTTCTCCCCTTCTCTTTTAATTTTCTTTTTGTCCGACTTAATCTCCATCATTTTAGTCATGAATTCTTTATTAGAAGAGAACACTCTCATCATCCCTGTAGAAGGTCTGTAACTAAATATGTACCATTTACTTGGAGATATTTCCAGGTATATAGTGATATCCGTATTTCCTCTTTTTTGAACTAGCTCAATACCACCGTCAAATAACATATTAACGGGCGTTTTACCCATACTTCCTATTCCAAGCTTACCCGTAGTAATGTATGAAGAGGTTTCTTCGCTCCAAATGAAATCTAATTTTGAAAAGAAAATAGTTTTTCTCAATTCTTCTGGAATTTTCACATTTTTTGATAACCCAATTCTACTAATCATTTCATCGGCATCTTCTTTCTTCATTAACTCCTTAAGCGTTAATTCATAATTAGGATTTTCATTCGTTGGCTCTAACTCCGATTTTTTAGCCTCTTCTATGATTAATTCCATTAACCCATCATCAAACAAAAAGTCGAAAGTCATGGATACGTCTAAAACTGTTTTATTGTTAATACTGTTATAATCGTAATTACCTACGGCTTGTACATTTACATGACCTGTTTTTTGTGTTAATTGCAGTTTACCTTCCCCTTCAAGCGTACATTTTTTAATGTCAATGGCCACATAGTTTCCTGGGAATGTAGGCTCATTTAATTTTTGAAGGTTGGATATTCTATACTTTCTCCCCGTGGGGTCAAACTCTAGATATCCCGTAGCTAAACTCACTGGAACATCTCGATAACTGGTTTTCTTATCTATAAATGCACCATACATAATGTTAGAATCTCTCGGCATAATCAAAGAAGCAAACAATGCATTTTGATCTTGGTCAATAACATCATTATCAATTTCAATAACGACTTCATTTGGATCCACTTCACCATCAAAAGAAAACCATGTAGGTGGAATATTCTCACATTCATGAACTAATTTTCCGTAACCGTCAAAAATTAAATTTTTTCTATTTGCTTTTAATCCTACATCACCTCTATAACGGTACATCGGACTTAAAGAAAAGTCATCTTCCCCTAGAATCATACCTTTTGCAAATGTTTGTCGTGTAGTATCCACCCCAACAGAAGTAAACTCTAGAACCTGCGACAATCCATTTTCATCTACATAATCATATTTACCGTAGGATTTGAATTTCCACCTTCCAGTAACTGACGTACTTGCATCATAAATTTTATGGTATCTAAACTCAGTATTTGCAATTATAATAGAGGAATCTAACCGCTCCATTTGCGCTCCTTTATTAATGGTAACGAAACCTTTATTTGGGATAATTTCCGCATCCGCTACATTTATTAATTTCACCTCTCGTGCTTGTAATCTCACATTTTTGAGGCTATATCTAGCCGTTTTGGCATAAAAGCTAAGGGAATCTTGGTATTGATTTATAGACACAAACTCTGCTCCTTCTACTTGGACTTCATTTGCCCCCTGATTTTTAACTCCACCCGAAGCAGATAGTTCCAATTCTTCAGAATCCATAAACCAGGTAAACCGGTCTAATTCTGCTTGGTACTCTACCTCTCCAAATTCCGTTAAACTAGCCCCCGTATTGGAAACAAACTCCCCTTTACGTTCATTAAAATCAATATCAGCCATTAAATTAACTGAAGAAAAGGATAATGAACCAAAGGTTTTAGAAGCCAATTCAAAATCTGATGTATCGGCATGAATTTTATAAAATGAATACAACATAGAATCAGAATAAAGTTTAGAACCTGCAAATGCACTAACTCCCTTACCCGTTAATTTGCTAGGCGTATATTTTAGCCTTCCTTTATGTTGCACTTTCCCTCCAAACATACCAATTGGCGATTTGCCCTTGATAGACGTTAGAAAGTACTCATCTTGGTAAGGAATCCAACGCAGTTTGGTAGTATCCGCACTAACATTTGGGTACTCTACTGTAGCCATTTGTTCTTCAATTTCAACCTGTTTGGTAATTCCTTGAACTTCTTTTGGAAAAAAGTAAAAATTCTCAGACGCGGCTGTGGAAGTTATGTAGTTGATAAACCCATCTCCTTTTAAACCTTCATCAGATAAATGTATTTCATTCTTAAACGTCCCTTTATTTCCATACAATGCGTAACCACCCGGAGGAGCTTTTCTTTTAAACCCTAAAGAATAATCTTCTTGTAAGGTTAGCGACTCGTCAATATCTGGTAGAATTCCTGCGGAGTAAAAAGTTCCTTCAAAGGCAATTCCTTCATTCTTAAACTTATCTAATGAATCAATTTCAAAAGGGACTAATTCAAAATAGAAATCATCCCTACCATACACTTTATTAAAAACAGATTTCTTATCATAATAAGCATAGGAATTTTCATCCGATTTAAATATGGGATACTCTGGAAAATCTTCATTACCTGACTTGTTGTTAGGATGATCAATTTTCAAATCACCTGTTAATTGCTCAATCACCGTACGAACCCGTGCTTCCATTTGATAGCCTTGCTTATTTACCTCTTTAGTGGTAGCCCATATTTGCATAGAATCTAGTACCGGCATTTCAAGCTTAAAATCATCGTAATTAAACGCAAACCCTGATCCAAAGAAATCAACCTTACCCGAACTAATGATTCCATCAAAATCAAAATCTCTATTACGTTTCATTACAATCGTTCTTTTATCCGGAATAACTTTCACATTATGATTAGAACTCAAGGTTACGCTACTGACTCCGTATATAGTTAAGTCAAAATTCAATAGGTTTAAGGATGCATTTTTTTGTGTAGCCGACTTTTTACCATTCGAGTAAACACTTATTACATCGTAATCTTCTTTTTTACTATTCGCAGTTACTTGATGAAAGAGTTTTGGATAAAGTGTCACTTCTTTAATATCTTGATTATAACTAAGGTATCCCATTACGGTATACCTTAATAACATGGGTTCTACCCCGGTTACTGGAATTTGTAGACAGCCCGTAATATCACGAAGAGACAATACATTGGTATCGTATTTAGCAGCACACGCTTTCATTCTAGCTGCAGGATGCCAAACACTTGCACCCATTAAGTCTTCATACCTTTTCTTTTTAAAATAGCCCTCAGATTCGAATGTGGCTGTTTTTTCAGAGTTCATTCCAAAAGAAGTAAAATCAATTATTGGATTATCCATTTTCCAACTCATTAACTCAAATCTCATTTCCACCTTATGAAAAGAGTTAAAGTAAGGAGTTTCCGACATTTCACCACGTACACGAATTAAATTAACTAAACGCTCATCCGTATAAAAATTCAATTTAAGTCCTGGATGTAATATCGAATCTCCATCCATAAAAAGAACTACCCTAGCTTTAGAAGAAACCACACTATTCCTTGCTTTTTTCTTTTTAGCAGTATCATCTACCTCCTCATCCTCTGAGGCAATGGACTCATTAATATTCATTAAAAACCGCTTAGATGTAATTTTCATAAAAGGTTTACCCTCTCGCTCAAAGCTTAATATTGCAGGATCTTTGTCGGTTCCAGTGCCAATAATTCTTCCCCCTTGTTGCGCAAAACCACCAATGTAATCAACCTCTTTTACAAGGTCATTAATAGGAATATGTACATTATACGATTGAAATCTTGGGTAACTTACCCTTGAGCTGGTTTGCTTTGCTAAAACCTTATCGGTTAAGGTACCAAATAACGGTTCTTTTAAAAATCTACTATTGTGATAAATTACTGAGTCCGCAGTGTACGTAGAATGGCGCATTTCAATAGTATAATTAATCACATCTACCCATACTTTATTGGGATCTGAACCCGCTCTTTCAAAAGTTACTTTTCCTCCGGTACCCTCCCATTCATTCAAAAACACATCGTACACTCCAGATGTGTTTTCTATCGCAATTTCAGAGCCTTTCGCAAGGCATTTTAACTCTACCGAACTAAATACTAACTTAACAGATTTATTCGTTGCTTGGAATACAAATTTATACGCATCAACTCTCCAATCTACTGATTTTGATTGCGTTCTATACAATGCCTTCGTATCAAAGAAACTATTAGAGAAAGCCAATATTTTAGCCAGCTTTTTCTTTTGAGAAGCCGACTTACTGTAACTTTCTAATATATCAAACCACTCCGCGAATTGGTTTTTATCCATACTTGACTCTGGATAAAGGATAATCATTTTTATATACGAAGCAAAATCAGGGAAATTTCTAACCTTTATCTTCACAAGGCTATTTGCTTCTTCAATAATTCTCTTTTGCTCATCGGAGGTATAAAATTCTGATGCCCATACCTTCTCTAAAGCCTTACCTATTCTTCCACTTTCTGATTTATTTGACCGTTCCAAAAAGGTCTCCACGTCCTTAGGAAACTTTTCAAAATCTAATGAAAACGCATCATTTCCATTTTTCTGTGCAGTTCCGCAAAACTGAATAATAATAAATCCAACTAATAAAAGAATATTCTTCATCTACTTTTTATTAAACTTAACAGTGGTCCAATCGTTTAACGTATTCTGAGAAACATATTCTAGTCCATTCTTTTCTGCTTCCTCCACTAGAACATTTACATCTGACACGTAAAATCCGCTAATATGTAATTCACCATCGGCAAGCAATGCTTCTGAATAAGCCGCCAATTGATTTAACAGAATATTCCGATTAATATTGGCTAATATTACATCCACTTTTAGGCCTGGAATTTTTTCTACTCCACCTTGTGAAATTTGAATATACCCCACGCTGTTTCGTTCCGCGTTTTCTTGTGCATTAATGCTACACCACTCATCAATGTCAATGGCATAAACCGTTTTCGCCTCTTTCATAGCTGCAAAAATGGCTAAAACACCCGTTCCAGAACCCATATCAAGTACGGACTTACCTTTAAAATCAATACTGCGCATAGCAGATAGAATAAGGTGAGTAGTAGCGTGATGTCCGGTCCCGAAAGACATTTTAGGGTCAATTACAATTTCATATTTGTATTGAGGCATTGCTTCATGAAAGGTTGCTCTTACGCATATTTCATCATCCACAAATACAGGGCGAAAATTAGATTCCCATTCCTTATTCCAGTTTTGCTGTTCTAGCTCTTTATATTCATAGCTCACCAAAACATCCGCATTATTTAAAGTGTCTACTTCTTTAATAGCTTCTTCCTTAAAAATATCTTTTTCAACATAAGCAAGCAAATGCTCCTCTTCCACTACAAAAGATTCAAATCCAATTTCTCCTAAATCAGCTGATAATAAATCTGACCAAGGATCAAATGGCGACAACGTAAATTTTACTTCAATGTAACTCATTACTTCTATTTACATCGCATTAATAATCCCAACAAAATCTTCTGCTTTTAACGATGCACCACCAATTAATCCGCCATCAATATCTGGCATCCCAATTAGCTCTGGTGCATTGGTAGGTTTCATAGAACCACCGTATAAAACACTTAAGTTATCGGCCACATCATTACCATACTTTTCACTAACAAAACCTCTAATAAAAGCATGCACATCTTGTGCTTGTTGCGGAGAAGCGGTTTCTCCGGTACCAATAGCCCATATTGGCTCATAGGCAATAACTACTTTTGAAAACTCCTCAGCGCTCAGATGAAATAACCCTTCTTGAACCTGTGATTTTATCACTGCTTCGTACGTATTGTTTTTACGTGCTTCTAACACTTCACCACAACAGTAGATAGGAACTATTCCTTTACCTAAAACTTTATCCACTTTGATAGCTAAAATCGCATTGGTTTCGTTAAAATATTCCCTTCGTTCAGAGTGACCAATGATTGCCATCTTTACTCCTGAAGATTCTAACATACTTGCGCTGATTTCTCCGGTATACGCGCCTGAATCATACGAAGACACATTTTGAGAAGCCACAAATACATTACTTGTTTCGCCAACTAACTGAACAATAGAATTCAAACTCATAAATGGCGTTCCAAAAACCACTTTTTTACCCGTTAAATCTTTACCCTTGATTAGTTCTAACACTTCCATTACTAAAGCTTTTCCTTCTTTAGTAGTAGTGTTCATTTTCCAGTTTCCTGCAACAATTTTATCACGCATATTTAAAAATTTAATTCGTTTCTAATTTCTTCAAACCCTTTCACACTTCTAAAAGGGTATTTACCAATCACTGTTCCTTTATGCAAGACAATTAATCCTGGGTTTGAACGTACAATGGTTTTTAATGTAGTAGCATCACAATTCAGCACTTGAATATCTAAGTTATGAATTTGCTTAAAATTCTCGACACCTTCAAAACCAGTTGCTGACAGCTCATAAATAGGAATTCCTGCACTTAACGAATTCTCCGTCACGCTTTTTACCATTTTTTGAGCATCTGAATTCGCATTATCTAAATCATACGCAATCCAAAGGAGCACATACTCTTCCGATAAAATTGAATAGGTATAATCCTCTTCTGTAGTACTCGATTCCAAAACAAAATCATGAATTGGAGGAACAATACCGTCTTTAAATAAATACGACTCTCCTGTACCAACGATTTCTAAATCTTTATTTTTCCATACATCTTTACCCATGTAATCAATAGCAGAAACCACCGTTTCCTCCCCAGTAGTAATACTTTTCATTGTATAATCCACCGTGTAAATGGGTGGCTCTTGACCCTCTTGAAGCTCCATGTTCTCCAAAATATTTTCGCCAATTGCAAATGGTCTAAAATCTTTTACTGGAAGGTATGTCAAGGTATATACTGGTAACAAGAGCGTAAATACAAATGCAAACAAACCCATTAACCATCCAGTATCACCATTAACTTTATTCTTAATAGCTAGCATACCACCAAATAATACTGCGCTGAATACTACTGGAAACAACCATTGGGTAACTCCTAGTGCAAACGCAGAAATTAACACCAACGCGATAGCGTAAAAATATACATCTTCCTTTTTAGTGTTTGGACTTATTGAATTACGGTCTTTAAAAATGATTATCGTAAAAACAAATAGAACTAAATCCTTTACAAATGAATTCCACGGGGTAAACGGAATGGCATCACCAAAACAACCGCAGTCTTTGAAGTAATGAATCTCCCCAGAAACAAAACCAAATAGTGATTCCATAGTATGGGTAAACGCTCTATCTTGATGTTCAAAAAACCAATTTCCAATTGCGGTATATCCCGTAAGAAAAGTAAAGAAAACCATCATTATTAATAACATCCAAGCCGAAAGTTTGTTTTTTTCTCCCGCAAGAAATGCAGCTCCAATTACTATTTCCCCAATAGAAATAAAGGAAGCTAAAAATACCTCCCATCCTTGAAAAATGGTCCAATTCAAAACATCAAAAGCAAAATACTCTTCTAATTTATACGAAAATCCTAATGGATCATTTGCTTTAATTAATCCAGAAATAATGAACAAGGAGCCCACTAAAATTCTAGAAATTGTTACTTTATTAAATTGCATTATTGATTCTATTTATTAATTATTATTTGATTCTTCCAGTAAAATCATAGCGAAAATGGCGTAATTAATCATATCATGGTAATTAGCGTCAATTCCTTCTGAAATAAGGGTTTCTCCTTTATTGTCTTCTATTTGTTTGGTACGATGCAACTTCATTAAGATTAAATCGGTAATGGAGCTAACGCGCATTTCTCTCCATGCTTCCCCATAATCAGAATTTTTATTAATCATTAAAGAACGCGCTGTTTCAATATGCGACTCGTATATTTTTAACACTTCAATATTTGATAACTCGTTACTATCTGATGTACCCAATTCTAATTGAACCAAGCCCATAACACAGTAATTTACAATAGCAATATACTCTGGCACTACCCCTTCATCTATTTTTGATTCACCTGAAATTTCAATGGTACTGATTCGTTTTGCTTTGATATACAATTGATCCGTTATAGAACTAGGTCTTAAAACACGCCATGCTGTTCCATAGTCTTTCATCTTTTTAGAAAAAATATCTTTGCAGCTAGCAATTATTGAATCATATTGTTTGAGCGTATTCTCCATCATTAATTTCGATAAAATATTCTATTGTTTAATTTTTATTCAGCATGCAAGATAGTGTAATCACAAAAAAAAAATCGTTAAATTTTCGTGGAAAATTAGAAGATATTAACGGTCCGAAAATATTAGGAATATTAAACCTTACCCCTGACTCCTTCTACGATGGAGGTGAAAATGGTAATTTAGAATTGTCAATAAATAATGTTAAAAAAATGCTTGCTGATGGCGCAGATATTATTGATATAGGAGCATATTCTTCCAGACCTGGCGCAACACATATTTCTGAGCAAGAAGAAATTGACCGGTTGCTACCTACATTAACCGCGGTTTTACAGCAGATTCCATCCACCAAAATATCTGTAGATACGTTTAGAAGTAAAGTGGCCTTGGCAGCTGTTAGTGCGGGCGCAGTATTGGTAAACGATATCAGCGGTGGTAACTTAGATTCTGAGATGTGGTCTACTGTTGCTGATTTAAAGGTTCCTTATATCGCAATGCATATGCAAGGAACGCCTCAAGACATGCAAGAAAACCCAAAGTATAGTAATGTATTGGACGACATTATCTATGATTTATCGTTGAAGGTAGAAAACATGAAAAAAGCGGGTTTAAAGGATATTATTATTGACCCTGGGTTTGGTTTCGGTAAAACCTTAGACCAGAACTACCAATTACTAAAAGGTCTAAAAGAATTTGAAATACTTGGATATCCAGTACTTGTAGGAGTTTCAAGAAAATCAATGATTTACAATCTCTTACAATCCACGTCCAAAGAGGCTCTTAACGGCACAACCGCATTACATATGTTAGCATTGGAACGGGGAGCCGGGTTTTTACGTGTGCATGATGTGAAAGAAGCCAAGGAAGCCATAACCATTTGGGAAAAATTAAATAGCTAGGTTAATAGAAGTTGAATTAACAATTTGCGCTAATATTGCGAGGTAAATAATGAATACATTTCTTTTCATATCAATTAGGTGGCTTGATGTACTGGACATTGTTCTAGTGGCATTATTCGTTTCGTATTTCTATACTTTGGTAAGAGGAACGGCAGCTATGCGAATTTTAATTGGTTTATTGATCATCCTTATTTTCTGGAAAATCACGAAAGCCCTTCAAATGGAGCTTGTAGCTGATTTAATTGGAACATTTATAGGTGTAGGTTCCATTGCTTTTGTCATCATATTTCAACCAGAACTGCGAAAATTTTTAATTAGAATAGGCTCTAACCGTATGGTTTTTGATTTGAATGCCAAAGGATGGTTTAAGTTCAAAAAAACGGATATTGGACTTTCCTCCAGTATTTCAAAAATGTTAATTGCCATTGAGGAAATGTCAAAATCAAAAACGGGTGCTATCATTATACTCGATAACGACTCAGACTTAGAAGACATCATATCTACCGGCACTATGATTGACTCAGAAATAAGCACAGAACTCCTAACCTCCATATTCTTTAAAAACAATGCGTTACATGATGGAGCCATGGTTATTTCTAAGGACAGGATTGTTGCTGCTGGGTGCATTTTACCAAATACCGAAAGAAAAGATATTCCAAAAAGCTTTGGACTACGTCATCGTGCAGTTTTAGGGTTAAGTGAATCTAGTAATGCTTTTGCTATTTTGGTGTCAGAAGAAACAGGTAAATTGATGTCGGCTCATGATAATAAATTTACCGAAAACCTTAATTTACATAAACTTAAAGAGCAGATATTTAATATAAAATAACTGTTTACTATTGGTTTTTCTCAAACTTTCTAATTAACTCTTCATCCGTTAGACCAAGGTTTTCTATACTTAATTTAGCTTGAACTGCCAATGCATGTTCTGGATACAATTTGATTAAACGCTCATACTTTTCTTTTGCGTTTCCATACTCATTTTTATACGTATCATAAATAAATCCTTGTAAATACAAACTCTCTGGGCGTTTTTGATAATTCCTATAACTCACATCGAGACGATTATAATAACCTATAGCATCATCATACCTACTCAAATTCACACATTGATTACCCGCTCTAAAAAGCATATCGGCAGTCATTGAATCATTCGGAAATAAACTAAAATACGAGGTATAAAAATCTATTAATTCAGCCGTTTTCTCCTTTCTATTGGGTGTGTTTTTTGATTCTAAATCCTGCTCTAATATAGCTATTTCTACAGCTAGAGTAGTTGGCGTAAATGTAGCTAATTGGACTTCTGACTTCACTTTTGTTTCCACTTGGGTGGATGACTCTACATTTGCATCATCACAACTAGTAAACCAGACGGAAGCGACTATAAAAACTGCAAGTTTAGATTTAACTAAAAATAATTTAACCATTATCTTTTACGTTTAGAAAATTTCATTTTATAGTTCGCACTTACATCTCCTACGGAAATTTTATTCAGTTTTTTAGCTAAAAACTTCTTCTTTAATGGAGATACTAAGTCAGGGAATAACACCCCTTCAATATGATCGTATTCATGTTGAATAATTCGAGCAGACAAGCCTGAATAAGTTTCTTCTAAGAGTTCCCATTTTTCATTGTAATATTCAATCACAATGGTATCCTTTCTTATCACATCAGCGTTGACTCCAGGAATACTTAAACAGCCTTCTTCAAAAGCCCAGTCACGGCCTTTTTCTTCCACCATTATTGGATTGATAAAAGTTTTTTTAAAAGCCAATAACTCCTGAATTTGGTTGGGGTCAACATCATCCATTTCTGCAAAAGGTGCTCCATCAACAACAAAAAGACGTAATGCCTCTCCAATTTGCGGTGCCGCTAACCCTACTCCGTTAGCAACGTACATGGTTTCAAACATGTCGTTTATCAGTTGCTGAACTGGATAATCTTTATCTATTTCTTCGGTTTCTTGGCGCAAAACTGGATGGCCATACCCTACTATTGGTAATATCATTTATTGTTGATTCTCTAAAAAAGATTGCAAAATTAAGGTAGCACTCACCTTATCTACAAGCCCTTTTTGCTTATTTCTTCTATCTTTCTTTTTCACTCCGCCTTGAATCATTGCACGAACGGCTAATTTAGACGTAAATCGTTCATCTTGACGCTTGATACTAACTGTTGGAAATTTTTTCACTAGGACCTTAATAAGCTCCAAAATGTTGACTTCAACAGCCGACATTTCACCACTCATTCTCATCGCTTGACCAACTACTAAACAATCTACTTGCTCTTCTGGAATATAACGTACTAAAAACGCCATAAGTTGGTCAGTAGGAACCGTATCTAAACCGCTTGCAATTAACCTAAAGTCATCGGTAACCGCTAACCCTGTTCTTTTTATTCCGAAATCAATTGCTAATGCCTTTCCCATTACTGCAAAATTAACCAATTGTATCAATTAGAATACAAACTAAATCTTACGCAAAAAAAATCCCCGAATGTATTTCACATTCGGGGATTTTTTAATAATTTAATTTATTCTGTTACTTTAACTAAAGCTTCTAATTCTATTCCAAAAATAATATTAGATAAAACAGGAGCATCCGTTACTTGACCAGCAAATCTAATCGTTATTTTACTATTATTAAGAAGATTATCTTCTACCATTTGCTTTAACTCATCACTTACAGGGATTTCAGTTTCTGCACCAGAATCCAATAATTGTTTAAATGCCATATCACTTATAATAATTGGATCTCCAAGTGGAGAAGCATCATTAAAAAATTGTATGTAAGCAGAAGCTGAAATACTCTCTTCACCGGTATAAGAACCAATTTTGTACGTTAAAGTCTTAACTGTATAACCGTCAATCTTAGATAAATTTTCTCTAAAATCATCATTATCTGACATATCTACTGTTTCATCAGCAAAAAACACAAGAGGATCACCAGCCTTAATGTCTAATGTAAATTCTTGTTCGAATTTGTTATCTACAGCAAAATTCTTAATTTCTGGAATTTTGTCGCAAGAAGTAAATGCAAAGGCTGCTAAAGCCATAAATAGGAATCCTTTTTTCATAATAGTTTATTTTGTTTATTGAGGTATCTTTTAATTGTCACGAATTTACAACAAATAAATCTTAATTTCAAATAATAAGAGCCTATCCTTATCAGCAACTAATTGTTAATTACTGAATTACTAATCTAATTTTATCACTAAGTTCATTAGAATTAAACCCTAAGATGTAAATCCCTTTACTCAAATTAGACAAGTCAATGTTCTTTTCAGCCCCTCTAGAATTAATTTCAAGATTGGATTGATATACCACTTTACCATTCAAATCATAAATAACTAATTCCCCTTGACCAGCTACCGCTCCTTCTATCTTAACCTTAATCAATCCTGAACTTGGGTTAGGATACACTTTTAAGGCACCTACAAATGTGTTCGCACCTTTTACACCTAATGGGAAGTTATTCACCTTTTGAGTTACCTCATGGTCACCACAACTATTGGTTGTTGTCAAAGTTACCATATAACTTACTCCCGGTGCATATGTATGCATTGGGTTATCAAGCGTTGATACTCCTCCATCTCCAAACTCCCAATATGAAGTACTGTAATCAGATGACGTATTAGTAAACTGAATATTTCTTGTTCCGGTTTGAAAGAATGAAGTAAAACTAGAAACTGGCATATCTACCATATTAACGATTTTAGTATCCGTTTCTACGATTCCATTCACGGTTACCGATAATTGCACTGATTTAGCACCTCCACTGCTATAAGTAACCGAATGTGGACCAACAGTATTAGCTGTTGCTGGAGTAGCATCTACACCAAAATCCCATACGTAAGATGAACCGCTGGTTATCGTTGAATTAGTTATAATAACTGCTCCATCAACAAAACAAGGCATAGAATCTGCCACAATTCCAACTCCTGTTTCAGCAATTTGGAAATCATCTATTGCAATATCACTTTCCCAGCTAGCTCCAGTAACACCTCTGAACTTTATAATTACATTTTCAGAACCCGCAAAAGCAGCTAAATCTAATACCGCCTCTAACCAAGCGCTTCCTTTATTTCCAGAAATCACAGGTATTACATCAGTATGCCATTGATTATTTGCAAATACATCAAAATGTAAATCTCCCATGTTTGTTCCACTCATATGGTACCACATAGTAGCAATAGGTGCAACGGTGGAAGATAAATCAAAACACGGGGAATACAAGTCCGCTTGCCTAAACTCACATGCCCCAGAAGCTTCTAGATAAAGGTATTTACCTTGAGAAGTACCTTGTGAATGGTCTGAATTTGGCCCGGTACCAGATGAAGGTGTGGCACCTGAATTGGTTCTAAAATCAATATCATCTCCAGCACCATTTCCGGTATTGGTCCATCCATTACCCAAAAAACAGTTAGTACCACCACAATCATTATTAGTTGAGCATGTATTAAACGACTCAAAATCTTGTGCGTAAGGCAATGATTCTCCTGCACCTGTGTATACCCTAAATGGGTTGTGAACAGTATCATTTAATGGATTATCATCTATTGTATTTTTCCAAACCGATAAATTGTGAGTGGTAGGAACAATTGGAATATTTATAGTTTGAACAAATGTAAAACCAACAGAGTCACCTGGGTTTAACACCCCATAAAACGTTTCCACATTTACTGGATTTGAATCATACTGGTAGGATAAGTCCACATTTGTAACGGAAGTTGTCCCGTTATTTTTCAATATTAGACTTACTGCGGTACTACTCAAATCAACGCATGTAAACATTACGGAACCCGAAGGAGATACTAAGTCAACTCCAATGTCATTTGGTACTGCACAATTCCAAACTCCAGTAGGTTTTTCAATAGCAATAGCTCTTTTCCCTATGGCTAACGAAGTCTTCGCTTTTACACTCACCCATTGAATGTCTTGTGCAGAATACCCCGTAAGAGAGGCTAAAGTACTGGTTACAGTAATTACAGAATCCATATACTTATTTCCTAGAACGCTTACCTCGTATGATGTTGCACCCGGCACAGAATCCCAAGAGACTTCAAATGAAGATGGACAAGAACTGGGAAATGTAATATTACTTGGAGTCCCAATTATGCTAAATGGCATTGGTGATTGTCCGCTAATTCCATTTCTTGTAACTCTAAACAAACATTCTCCAGAAACTACATTAGGAACTGAGAGTGTAGCGTATCTAGTGTTTTGACCAATACCATTTGAAATAACATTCCATGTACTACCATTATCGATGGAGTATTCTGCAGTGAATGAATTTGTACCTGGTGCAGCATCCCAACGTAATCTTTCTGTTGTACCAGGAGTCATTCCTTCGCCACCAATTGGATAAGTTACTATAATGTCACTGGTAATGAATTCGTAAATCACATAATACTTTTGTGGTCCTTGCGGAATAACCGTTCCAGCAACATTTACAACATATGTTCCAGCTACAGGATTATCAAACACCACTTGCTCCATATTATTTAAATTATCTACCCCGTTCGTGGCGGGTGTATTTAAACTTGTTGCGTTAGGACTTGAATCTAAAATATACGGAAATAAAACGTTTGAAGCTGGATTAGTTACGGTCATATCTATATTATTAACCAATGCTAAGGTTGTAGTTGTAGACCCTTCGTAATCGTTCCAGTAAACCATTATTTTAACTTGGCTAACTCCTGAAGGGATTACAATATTATGTGTATTCGCACCACCTTGGCCAATAGAATCAAGCATGTACGTATTATTTTCAAAAACCTCCACTACTTTACGGGCGTTTAATCTTCCCCATCCATATTTAAAATCAGGTCCTACATTACCTAAGTCATCTGCGGTATTAAGCATCGTTCCTTTCATTAAGGAAGAGGTAGGCGTTACTCCACCATTTAATTCTTTGTATGCATGAACCAATGCACCATAAGCACCAGATACACCTGGAGCAGCCATTGAGGTTCCTGTATTACTTACATATTGATTATTAGGAAAACAAGAGAAAACTTGTGTTCCATTTGCACAGATATCTGGTTTAATTCTTCCATCACTTGCTGGTCCTCTTGAACTTGAGCCTGAAATAAAGTCTATTTCCGTAACGTTACCAACAGCTAACACATTTTTACCTGCTTTTATTCCTCCAGTAATATTACCCCATCCTGCACCAGCACCATAACTACAATTTGAGGTACCTGAATTACCCGCTGAAAACACGTGCATCAAATTAGGCATCATACGTACTTGTTGATCGGCTGTTTGGGCAAAACTCGTATAGCCTGCGTTACATCCATTTCCATAAGAAGTAGATGTTACAATAACACCCGGGTTTATATAAGATGTAGGCGTACTATTTACTGCACCCCAAACATCATACACCTTGATATCAGCTCCCCAGGCCATTCCTCTTCCATCTGGATTTACGTTTCCAGCTCCCATCATAATCCCACTTACGTGGTCACCGTGATTTCCTGAGCTTGCACCAACACTCGACTGGTCCATTCTTCCGGTATAATCAATATGAGGACCCAATGCGCCATCATCTCCTATAGCAATCCAAACACCTGCTCCATTATAAGGAATAGCATTTGTTGTAGGATTAGAAATGTAATTCATTCTATGATTTGATTGCCCTACGATATCTTCCGGAACTGCATCAGGTGCAATTGGCTCCATAAATCTCACTAGCGGACTCATTGCCATTTTACGTACTTCAGATACATTAATTGAAATAGTGGTTAATTGAGAAAACGAATAATGACTTAAAATTTTTGCTCCATGTGATTGGTAATAACCATCCATTTCTTGAACCGAAGCTTCTTTATGGTTTTGAACAACCAGTTTTACTTGAGAACCATTAATAGCATGATCTGGATAATTTTCATTGGCTACATCATAACTCATTTTGAATTCTGGAGAAATAAGATAAACACCATCGACCTTATAATTGATTAACGAACTAAGTACCGTTCCCACTTTTACTTTCGAAATAAAAGTATACTGCGGTAAGTAATCCAAAAGTTGGACTCCTTTTTCCAATAACTGTTGCTTTTTTCCATTAGTTGGAATTTCGCTAAAGTGTAAATACACATAATAATAACCATTGTACTTAGCCGACTCTAAATCCGATTCTTGAATTCTACTTATGTTTCTATCTAACTGATAATCACCTGATTTAAGTTTAATAACAGCATTGCTTTGCGCCTCTAGTGTTTTATTAGAAAACAGCGTAAACCCCATTGTTATAGCTAGTAATAGAATATATTTTCTCATGAAGAACATTTTTTTTTATTAACAGGCGCTAATCTACAGCTATTATTAGGGTTTTCAAATATGATTTAAGCAACTTCCCACTAAATGACATAGAATGGACAATTCTACCAAAACATTTAAAAACAATGCTAAAATATTGATTTTAAATATGTTAAATAAATTATTTTTCTTACAAACAAAATAAGATTGTTAACAACCGTTAAATCAACAATTAGTTTGGAACTAAAATTGATTATCCCTCGTATTGAATAACAACAACAAACATTTAATTTCACTTTAAAACTAAAATTATGTCTACCACCAAAGAATCATTCTCGGAAAAAATTAAAAACAAAATTAAAATTCGTTTAGATCATAAAACCATCATTACTTTGAAAGATATGACGAATTTTGAATACTGGAAAAACTTATACCCAAAAGCAGTAATAATTTCATAGTAACGAAGATTTTTTAAATCTAGGTTATATTTTAGGTAAGACTGTTCCACCCTAGTGGAACAGTTTTTTAAAAATACTATTTTGGCAGTTCAAGAAAAGAAAACACTACGACAATTAATTAAGGTTAAAATAAATGAAGACATTACGTTAACCGTTAAATCAATAGCTGATTTTAAGATTTGGAAACTAGTGTATCCAAACGCTTCAATTGTCTCTTACAATATAAAACCGTTTTAGTTTTAGGGTTATGTTTAAGTATGAAGGGCTGCCAATTCTGTTGGTAGCTCTTTTTTTGTGAATTAATTTAAGGTCTGGTCACGTGTAAATACAATCTCGTTTCCGTTACTTAATAAATCATTGTAAAAATACCCTTGTTCTGCGAACAGAATTAATTCTTTCGGATTCTCAATTCTATTTTGGATTATCCACCTAGACATTAGACCTCTCGCTTTTTTAGCGAAAAATGAAATTACTTTATAATCTCCATTTTTAAAATCCTTAAAAATTGGCGTTATAATTTCATGATTTATTCCTTTGGCATTAGCCGCCTTAAAATATTCATTAGAAGCTAAGTTCACTACTACTTTGTGCGTATGATTAGCTAATTCGTTATTAATTTCTGTGGAAATTTTATCACCCCAAAACGCATACAGATTCTTGTTTCTAGCAATCGGTATTTTTGTCCCCATTTCTAACCGATAGGCTTGAATTAAGTCCATTGGTTTTAAGTAACCATATAAGCCTGATAAAATACGTAACGATTTTTGAGCCTCTAGCGTATCTTCCTCTGAGAACGAATAGGGATCTAAGCCTAAATATACTTCGCCTTTAAACATCAAAATTGCTTGTCTTACCAAGTCATCCTCTGGATTGATAGACCACATTTGGTAGCGTTGGTAATTTAAGTCCGCTAATTTTTCGCTTAAAGACATTAAACCTGCAATTTTATTTCTTGAGAGCGTTTTTAATTTCTTTGTAATACGCTCAGGTTCTTTCGTAAAGGTTGGGTTTGAAGATATTTTTGAAACTATTTCAGAATCAAAATCAAGTGTTTTGGCAGGAGAAATTAATGTAATCATTGGTGTTGCTTTTATACATTCAAATGTAATTGAATAATGAAGGTCTCCCTTCTATTTCATCCATCATTTTATCCAATAGTAGTATTAAAATGGATTCTATTTCTTATCCATTATTATTCTATTCCATAGTCAAGCCTAAAGGGTTAATTAATTGTTTATTTGCAGTAATGAAAGGTTCTAAACCATATTGTTTAATGCCATGGATTCATTTTCATGTAGGTGATGATGGAATAGCTAAAGCGTGCTGTGTGGCAAATATTCCTTACGGAAATATTAATACCTCTAGCTTTGATGAAATTTGGAATGGAACTCCAATAAACGACCTTAGAGCTAAATTTGCTAAAGGAGAGCTAGATAAACGATGCGCCCAGTGTTATAAACTGGAAGCTACCGGAGGCAAAAGCATTAGGCAAGAAACTTTTGACAAATTTCCAGACCTAGAAGTATTGGATTCACCTCCCGTTTTACCTATCTATTTTGACATTCGATTTTCTAATGTGTGTAATTTAAAGTGTAGGACGTGTTGGCATGGCGCAAGCTCTTCTTGGTTTGAGGATGCGCAAAAATTAGGAACGAATAAGGGACATAAAGCCATTATTAAAAACATTGCCGATTTTGATACTTTTATAGCTAAGCTTGGCCCTTCACTATTACAAGCTAAAGAGATTTACATTGCTGGTGGGGAGCCTTTGGTTACCGAGGAGCATTATTTATTACTGGAATGGTTGATTGAAAATAACGCTACGGATATTAAGCTGAGGTACAATACCAATTTTACCAAATTGAAATTTAAGACCTACGAAGTACTTTCCTTGTGGAAACATTTTAAACATATTGAAATCCTGGCTAGTATTGATGCCGTAGATGAACTTGGCGCATACATTCGAAGTGGTACAGATTGGGGAATTATCGTTGGTAATTTCAATAAGATTAAGAGTCGCACCAATATTAGCTTCAAAATAGCACCCACTATTTCAGTTCTTAACATTTCCGATTTACCCGGGTTATTTTCAAAATGTTTGGAGTTAAAAATGATTACAGAAGACGAAATGTACATCAACATTTTAGAACGCCCAATACATTATAATATTCAGATTCTGCCACTTGAAACAAAAATAGGAATTGAAAAGGCCTTTCAAATTTATAGTTCTACGCTGAATTCAAACCAAGCAAAATCTCAATTTGAAGAAATAATCAATTACATGAATGCTAAAGATTCATCCAAGCATTGGAGTAAGTTTCAACTTGAAAATGGTAAAATTGACGCCATTAGAAATGAGCAAATCCCAAAGTAAAACTCCAACCGAAATCCATTAACCTTTATGCGCCTTTTGCAATAAATCGTTTACTGTTTTTACGGGATGAAAAGTAGAAACAGGAACCTCTACAAAAATAGTTACCCAATTTGCCATTGCCCCGTTCCATAAACCAGGATGCTCTAAAGCCTTGATATCATTTCCATTATATGATTTATATGCCACAAAAAATGTTTTTTCATCAATGTATTTTGTTAAATCAAACTTATTTCCTTTAAAATCTTTTAAACCGCATATCAAATCCACTGGATTGAAGTGAGTAGCTTCCTCAAGCATGGCTTCAACCTCTGAGTTTGACATGTCCATTTGAGCGCTTTCCACAATTTGTACAGAGTCATCTACCCAAAATGGACCTCCACCCGCTTTGCCTTCATTCTTTACCATTCCACATACTCGAATTGGTTTATTTAAAGCCGAGTGAATTGATTTCACATCTGGTTTCACGAGAACATTTAACTCGGTTTTTAAAAATGCAACAATTTGGTTTAGCCTTTCATCTGATATTGTACTGCATGAAATTTCATTTAATATCTCAAAAATAGTTTGTTGTAAATTTACTAATAATGAGGATAGCATTTTCTTGTATTCCACCACCACATCTTGCTGTTCTTCACGTACTACATTGTCAATATTTTTGATAATCACTACATCCGCATCTAAGGCATTTAAATTATGAATCAAAGCACCATGACCACCAGGCCGAAAAACTAATTGGTTATTTTCATCCCGTAAAATTTCATTTTCCGTATTTAAGCTAATAGTATCAGAGCTTTTTGACTGCGTAGAAAAACTAATATTAAAGGTCGTATTCAGTTCTTTCTCATACACTGGAATCACATTTTTCAAATGCGCATTAACCAAGGTTTTATGCTCTGGTGAAATCGTAAAATGAAAATTCGAGACCCCATTATTGTTAATGTATTTCACTCCTTCAATCAGTTGTTCGTCTATTGATTTACGTACTTCATTTTGGTACTTATGAAAACTAATGAGCGCCTTGGGTAGTTTGGCATAATTCAATCCATCATTTGAAAGCAACCGATTAATAAACGATTTGCCATCTTCTTTATCAGCTATCGCTAGCTCTTCATAAAAAGCAAAATCGGATATGTTTTCAACAAACTCTGAAACCAAAGCCTCGTTTCCTAAAGGGTTTATCAAATGTTTAAACATTCTTGTGGCTGCGCCAGAAGCAGGAGTAAAACGAGTAATTACTTTAGCTTTCATTAATTCAGAATAGTCTGCAATTAAAGCCTTTTTCTGGTTTTCACTAATTTGTTTAATTCCTTGGTTAATGGTACAGGCAGATTGTAAGTTTATTACATCTGGTCCATCAACTAACTTTTGAAATTGGCTAGAAACCTCTTCTTGATTAATTTCAATTTCATTTAGTTGTATGCTATCTTGTTTAGTTAGGTTCATGCTATTGGTCTATAAATCTATAGGTAATACTTCCCATTTGTATTTTGGAAGCGGTGTTTTTTCTGTTAAATCGTGTGTTTCTTGCACCAGTTAAAGCGGCTTTTATTAAACAGTCATCGGTTGTTTTTGAGGATTCTTTATCTAGTTTCGCTGAGACCACTTTTCCGGTTTGATCCACCGCAATATTAATGACCACTACACCTCCATACTGGCACATATACACAGGAACCTTTAATCGGGTATCATACCTATTTTTTAGTTTATAGGTAATATTTGTACTCCCTTCAAAAGCAGATTCTGAACGTGGTTTTTGGTCTTTTACCTTATCTAACTCTTTATTCTTTTTGGAATCTAGCAGTTCTTCTATTTCTTTCTCCGTATAACCATACCCCGCTTCTCGTTGCTCTTTGATAACCTCTTGTTCTAACTCTTTTAACTCCCGCTCTAATTGCTGTTCAAACGATTCTTTACTCGCTTCACTAGGTTCTTTATTGAATTCATTGTACTCCCCTTTTTCCACATTATCTGGTGCCGACTCATTTACCGCTTTATTAGAATTAGTATTGGATTCTACATTTTTGGTTAGGTCTATATTTTCCTTCTCTTCAAGAACTACCTCTTCCGGGAAATCAATAACCAATAATGATTCATTATCAGCAATCTCACCTGGCATAGAGACATAGGTAGCGCTCACTAAGAAAAAGAAATGAAATAGAAGCGTGCCTAATAGCCCAAACTTATGTCGATCTAAAAACCTTAGCATGAACTTTATATTGGTAAATCAATGCGAATTGAAATTACTCTTCTTTATAAATAATGGTACCTGAATTCAACCAAAAAACAATGGATTTATTGTCTTTTTCAAATGTTATTACCCCATCAATATCAAAGTTAGCCGTTTGATTATCTACCGGAACAATTTCTTCATTAGTAAAGCTTAAAACACCCTTTAAACCATCCTTTTCAACCAAAATGTAATTGGTATCTAGCATTTCTATTTTAGAATATCCAAACGGAATTATCATTTCATTAACCTCGTTAATTAAGCCTTTTGAAGTATCATCTTCCACAACAGCATACCCACTTTCAAAGTTATACGCATACACGTATTCATAAGGAATAGCCAATTTAATAGCTACGTTTGCAAAGCCCCATTTACCCGTTTTATTAATGGGAGTTAACACTTCATCATAATAACCAATATCATTAAAAATTGCAGGAAAAACACGTTCACCATTCACATCAATAATTCCAGATTTTCCGTCCACTTTAACTCTCGCATATCCATCATTAAACCCACTATAATTCATCGTAGTTTCATCAAAATCAAACGTTTCTTCTACCGCAATTTCACCTAGATTATTTACGTATTGATATTTACTACCTTTTACGGCAATTGCTCTATTATTATTAAACGTACTAATCGCTTTAAATTCAAATGGCAATAAAGTATCTCCCGTATCGGATATCAAACCATATACACTTCCTTGTTTAACCACATAATGATTACTATCAGCAAGTATCCATTCATAAACCGTTGGAAGCAATACCTCTCCTTTCAAATTAATAACTCCGTAACCACCGTCTTTTTTAACAATAGCTTTACCATTTTTAAAATCAAAAGCGGATTCATAATTCATTGCTATTATTTCTTTTCCCTTCTCATTAAAATACCCGAATTTATCATCTAAACCTGCGTAAATTAAACCTTCAGAATACGCTCCCATTTCATCGTAAATAATAGAAATTACGGTATCCCCAAGGTAATTAATTACCCCTAGTTTTTCTTCTACTTCAACCACCGAAAGGTTATTTTTAAAAGCTCTGGCGTCACTAAACATAGAGTCGAAGCTTCCTTTTTTGTCAATGATAACGGTTTGTCCGAAAAAGCCAACAACCGCTTTACCTTCTGAAAATGAAGACGCCCAACTATATTTTGGTTTAATAACCCAACCACCAGTAGAATCAATAAAGCCCCAAACATCGCCTTCTTTAGCTGGAATTAAAGTCATTTTAGCTAATTCTAAATCACTATTCAAAGACGCATAATCAGGGTAATTTGGATAATCAATCATAAACTCAGAAATAGCAGCTGGAGTAAATTTACTCGTCTTATATTTATACAAGTACACCCAAGCTTCGTTCAAATGTTTGTTATTTGGGTTCTCTGCAATAAACTTCTCATACGACTCTGGTTTACCATCTTTCGTATATAAATCATAGACTACACCTTGCGCATCTGTAATGTAAGGATTCTCAGGTTTATCATTAATAAACGACTGAAAACTTGAAATGTCTCCTGCAGTAGTTAATTCTTGATATTCTAAAAGTTGAAACTTTTTCTTAGCGGAAGCAAAATCATTCGCATCGGCAAAATTCTCCATATAATACTCAAAGCCTTGTAATGTATTCACTTCTACCGCAACAATATACGCTAAGTGGTTTCGAAGCTTTTCAGCTTCTTCAAACTCTTCCGCATTAGGGTGTTTTTTAATAAAGTCTTGATAAGCCTCCACCGTATGGGTTTCTGAGGCTCTTTCAAAAAAGTAAACCGCCAATTTTACCCGTTCTCTTCTAATGCTTGCCGTAGTAACATCAAAACCAGTAAGTTCAATTAAGTCTTTTTCTGGAGTAGTTTTAAATGAACTATCACAAATTAGAATGTACATAAATGCGGTATCCACATTGAAAAACTGACTCTTTTCTGCTGCGTAAACTTTACACAAACCAAAAGCTGCCCCAGCAGTTTCTTTTTCTAGCACTTTATCAAACAGCTCTTTAGCCTTAAAATAGTCTCTTTCTAGCAATGCTTCAAACCCTTTTTCTAACTTCCCTCCTAAGGATGGAAACGAAACAAGTAGCATTAAAAACAAAATAAATTTATTGCGCATTATACATTGGTTTAGGTAAATACAAACATAAAGGAATTTCATCTTTTAATTTAGGTATAAACCTAACTTTATAAACATTGATTTTTAATTATAATCACTCCTAAATGCGTCTTGATTAATCGTATTTTGTTGTTTCATTATTGATGAAGTTCATGAAGTATTTCCTTACGTTTTCTTTGATTTTTATTGGACTATCCTACGTTATTAGTCAGGAATTAAAAATCGGACTAATAGCTGATTGCCAATATTGTAATTGCAACTATAATGCCGAGTGGAACAATGATTACCGAAAAGGATTTCCGCGACTAAAAATTGCGGTTGATTCGTTCAATGCGGCTCAAGTAAATTACGCATTTCATCTAGGTGATTTTATTGATAGAGATTTCAAAAGTTACCAAAAGGTATCTCCCGTTTTTGAACAGTTAAAAATGCCGCATCATCACGTTCTAGGAAACCATGATTACAACGTAGATGATTCACTTAAAAGTAGAATTCTTACCACTTTAAACTTAGAAGCCCCCTACTACACCCTAACTAAAAACGAATGGGTATTTCTTGTATTGGATGGAACTGATATTAGCACGTATAAATCCAGTGATTCTAACTACCTCAAACAATCAGAGAAGATAAGATTAGAATACTTAAGTCAAGGCAGAACACAAGCTATGCCTTGGAATGGGGCTATTGGAAATACACAAATGATTTGGTTAGATGCGCAACTTAAACTAGCCGATGAAAACCATTTAAAAGCCGTGATTTTATGTCATTTTCCGGTATACCCAAAGAATGATGCTAACCTCTGGAACGATATTGAAATTATGGACTTACTCAAAAAACACGAAAGCGTTAAGGCCTATATTAATGGTCACCATCATCCTGGTAATTACGCTATGCATAACGGTATTCATTATCTGACTTTACAAGGAATGGTGTTAACCAATTCTGAAAATGCTTTTGCTATTATTACCTTACTGGAAAACAAAATCATAGTCAAGGGTTTCGGTAGAGAACCGAATAGGGTTTTAGAGTTTTGATTAATACTGTGGCTCCTATATATGATTTCAAACTACAGTTGATTTTATTGATTTATAAAAAACAAATGTCTGCCATGAATTAACCAATAAATTATTCCTGCATTCATTACTGTTTATTTAACTCCACAAGCTCTCAAACCTTCGAAAAGCCTGTGCTTAATTTATCTTTTATTAGATGGCTGAGGATTTTTTTTTTAGATGGCGAGCTTAAATAAATTGCCAGAGGGAGAATGCCAAATCGTATAGAAGACAATCAGTTGTTAAAAATTTTTCTAGCTGAGCATAACTGAAAGAAAACTATTAAATGACAACTTGCACTTTTCCTTAATTTATCATTTGGAAAGGTCTTTAAACAATTTCTCCAGTATTCTGATATCTTTTTTTGAATCCAAAAATTGCAGCTTGACGTATATAGAAGTCTTTCCAGTTTATTGGACTAGAACTTCTTTATGGCAAGCGGGTTTAGTAAATTAATACTCGTTCTACGTTTAGCTCGTCATAACTAATGGTCACATAAAAAAAGCCTCATCTGAATAAACAAATGAGGCTTCTAAATGATGAAATTTGAATCAATTATTCAGCAGCGTTGTTTGCGTCAATATCATCTTGAATTTTCTTGTAGTTGTCCATGTCTTTTGAACGTAAATACAATTGTTTCAAAATAGTTTGAACTTCTGTATCTGATGGATCTAACTCGTATGCTTTTCTTAAATATGGTAATGCTTTAGCATATACTGCGTCAAGCTCCGCTTTCTTTTTGTCGTAGCCTTTAGTATCACTGTAAGGTAGTGCATTCATTGCTTCTACAATAACAGTAGATTCTCTTACATACATTGCACCTAAATCGTGATTTGCATCTAAATGTTCTGGGTCTACTGCTATTGCTTTTTTATAATCAACTTCTGCTCCAGCCTCGTCTGGTTCAGCCATACTTTCTTTCAATTTACCACGTACATAATAAT
>CAXMPG010000128.1:0-14285 GCA_964195485.1 uncultured Desulfobacterales bacterium | reverse complement strand
CATAGGTTAGTAAACTCTTACCTAGGGCTAACATAATGTTCAATCCGTTTTCGTGACCTAGGGCAATTTGACCTTTAATTTGTTGTTTTGCTTGAGTAAGCTGTACGACACCTAGCTTCTTGTTTTTTAACTTATCTAATTCGTTGTAAATAAGCGAAATACTTTTGTCTAATTGTTTATGGTCGGTTCCCATATAGATACTAAACTCACCGGCATCAGAAAATCCAGAATAATTAGATTCTAAATGATATGCAAATCCGTGTTTCTCACTAATGTTTAAATTCAAACGATTGTTTAATGATGGCCCACCTAAAATATTGTTCAATAAAATGAGTGAACGTTTTTTAGGATGACTATACGCGTACGCCTGATTACCTATAATGATATGCGCTTGATGCACTTGCTTTTTAAATACTTGCTGAAGTGGAGTATAGCTCGTTGGAGCCTGTCTGCTAACCATTTTCCCTTTACCGGAATGCTGTGGAAGATATTTTTCTAACCACTTAGCTAATTGTTTAGCCGTAATGTCACCAACAGATGAAAGCACCATATTGTCCGGATGGTAATAATCTTCATGAAACCCAAGTAAGCTTTTTCGCTTCGCTTTTTTAATGTGCTTTGGCTCTCCTAAAATAGTGCGACCTAAAGAATGATCAGGAAAAACTATCTGGTCGAAATCTTCAAAGATTTGATCGGAGGGATTTTCTTTATACGCATAAAACTCATCTAAAATAATGAGTTTTTCACGCGTGATTTCTTTTTCTGGAAATGTTGGGTTAAACGCAATGTCAAACGTAAGTTCAATAGCGCGTTGATAATACTGTTTCAAAAAAGAAGAATGAATAGATGTTTCTTCTTTAGTGGTATATGCATTAAGCTCGCCACCAATAGTATCTAACCTATTTAAAATATGAAATGCTTTACGGTTGGTTGTACCCTTAAACATACAATGTTCAAGCATGTGTGCAAGCCCTGTTTCTTTTTCATTCTCATCTCGGCTACCCACATTAACAAAAAGTCCGAAATGCGCAGCATCACCACTTTTTTGTTGGTGAATTACTTGAATACCATTAGATAATTTGAAAATTTCGAATTCCATTTTAACGGTCTTTTTTGAACTGCAAATGTCTATACCTTAAATTCAAATCACAAATTATAACCAAAAAATTATAGGTAGTTATGATTTGTTTTGTGATCCTGAACCTTGGTTTTTATTACGGTTATTATTCTTGTTTGAATAATTCTTTTTCTTTTTGTGATCACCACCTGATTTACCACGGAAATTCTTTTTGTTTCCACCACCAAATGAACGGTTAGCTTCTGGGTTATATTCCGGACTTTTTCCTATTTCTTCAGGAGTAAGGTACTTGTCAATTTCACGTTCAATAAGTTTTTCAATGAAGGTGAATTTTATTTGATCCTCAGGACTAATAAAAGTAATTCCTGCTCCATTTTTTCCTGCTCGTGCAGTACGTCCAATACGGTGAACGTAATCAGCAGCATCACCGGGTACATCAAAGTTTACCACATGACTTAAATCGTCAATGTCAATACCCCTTGACACAATATCTGTTGCTACTAGAACGGTGTATTTCCCTGATTTGAATAAGCGCATGGCTTCGTTTCGTTCATCTTGGGTTTTATCACTGTGCATGGCTACCACACTAAATCCTAAACGGTCTAATTTACGGGTGATTTGATCTACTTGAATTTTACGACCAGCAAAAACAATCATGTTTTTAACTTCTTGGTTTTTCAAGTAATGCTCTAACAAAGGAATTTTAAACTCATCGTATACCAAAAATGCCATTTGGTTAATACCTGCGGCAGGTTTAGCAATAGCTAAGTTGATTTCTTTTGGTTCTTTAAGTAATTTTTTTGCTAATTGCTTAATCTTACCATCCATTGTAGCCGAAAACAATAATGTTTGTTTCGACTTAGGAAGCATTTCACCAATATTCATGATATCACCAATAAAGCCCATATCTAACATACGATCAGCTTCATCTAGCACTAACATTTCTACTTCGTCTAATTTTACATACCCTAAATTAACGTGTTGTAAAAAACGACCTGGAGTAGCAATAATTACATCTACACCACTGGTGATAGAGTTTTTTTGAGCAGAGAATAAATCTCCTTGATTTCCACCATAAACAGCTTGAGAAGAAACGGTTGTGAAATAGCCTAATCCGGTAAGGTTTACTTCAATTTGTTGTGCTAACTCTCTGGTAGGCACTAGAATTAAACATTTAATTCCTGGTTTGGTACGTGCGTCAAACTTCTGTAAAATAGGTATTAAAAAAGCGGCAGTTTTACCTGTCCCAGTTTGTGCAAAACCCATTAAATCTTCGTTATTTAGAATAATTGGAAGAGCTTGAGCTTGAACAGGAGTAGGTTCTGTGTATTGCATGGCATCAATACCTTCTTGAATGGATTGATTTAATTTAAATTCTTTGAATCCCAAAATTTGTGATTTTAGTGGTCCAAAAGTTATTTATTATTGCCTTTGTACCGTTTTGTTAGTAAATGCTCAAAAGTAGCCATTTCAAAGAGTTAATGAGGAAATCAAAAAAATACTTTTAACAGTTAAGGAGTTAATTTTTTTTGAGAAACTAAAATTCCGTTTTTAAATTTGACAATTCGAAGCTTGTGACCCGATTTATTATAAAAAGTCCATTTACCTTCTTTCTTGCCGTGAGTAAATTTTCCTTTTGATTCTAAGATACCAGAGGGGTAGAAGAAGGACCAGCGTCCTTGTTCGAGCAACTCCCAATGGTTTATTACTATTTCTGGTTCTTTTTTACCATAGGCTTGGATACTGCCATCCGGGAAATAATTCTCTTCTTTGCACCCAACTATATTTTTATCAGTATCTAACGGGTATTTTCGAGTGCTTCTGATATTGTTGTTTTCAAAATGAAGTTGAACGATGAAATAGGATTCAAAATTTTTTAGCGTGTATTTGAGTAGACCATTTTGACTGAAATACTTCCATGTGCCATAAGGAGTGTTGTTTTGATAGTATCGGGTAAATTGTCGTTGACCATTAGGCCAAAAAGCCACTTCTTTAATGAGCGAAACCTCAATGTTTACAATTTCTGAAATATGAATAATACTATCTATAAATGAACGATTATTATGAGATTTAAGGATATCTTCTGGGGTAAATCGTGTGGTGAAAGTTTTTAAATCATCCGTGTATTGAATGTCTGTCTGGGCAAACATTAATAGAGAATAAAAGAGAAAAGTGATGCTTAGAAAAACTTTCATTATAAGTGTAAAGGTAAACGAAAGTTAATGGTTAAAAATTGTAGTAATTGTAAATTAAAGTTAATTTTTTTCTCTAATGAAAGGTGAAACCTACGGTGGTTGTAAACCCAAAATCATCATTTGATGCCGTTTCAGAAGCAGGTTTACTATCAAAGTTATAGTAGAATTTCCCTCCTACATAGAAATTATTAAAAATCTCGATGTTAGCATCAAAATTATAATCGACCCTATAACGTTCTGCGGTATTGAGACTGGGATAGAAATCTAGATTCGTATTTAGTGAAATTTCAGGGTAGTTGTATTTGAAAATTTGGTATGAAAGTGAAACTTGCCCCTCTAAATTAGTTGTTCTGGAATCTTTATTGTCCGCAATTTCAACGTTTGGAGCTAATCCTAATAGCACATAAAACCGTTGGTTACTGCTATGAAATACGTCTCCAAGAAATCCTAATCCACCTTTCAATCTTAAATCAAGACCTAACTCGGTATTTTGACTACCACCTATATAACCTGTCCAAGCCCAAATCCCTTTTATTTTTTTTTCAATATTTATGGAGAAATCGTACTTACTTGAGGTCTGGATAGTGTCTTTAGGCGTGAATGTTTGAATGTTACTGCCTTCTATGGTAAGAGATGTTCCTTTATTTCGATAGGTAATATTCCAATCTACATCAAATCTACCTACGTTACTCGCTTTTGTGTAATTGAATCCTAATCCAATTTTACCACTAGTTCGAAGGAAAAATGTGCTTTTGATGGGGTAGATTTCAATGATTTGATACAAGTGAATACTATTAGAATCGTATCCGGAGTTTATGTTAATTACACCTTTAATATTGGAAGAGTCAATAGATCCGTAAATTGTTCTCCCGTGTGTGGTAGTGAATTCAAAAAACTTTTTAGAAATCATTGTTTTTACCCGATCTACATCCACTAAGATGGTTCCCATACCATCCATTTTAAAGGTGACACGACCGTAATCTATTTTTTTAATTTCACCTAACAGGATATTACCATTAATATGAATAATGGTATCTGTTTTTTGGCCTTTAGCGATAAAGCTAGTACCTAAAACAAAAACTAAAATTATGTAATGGTGAAGTTTCAATTTGAAAATTTGAGACAAATTTAAAAAAAAAAGCCTCTTTCGTTTTCGAAAGAGGCTTTACAAATATGTTAAATTTTACCAGATAGATACTCTATCTGCAGGAGCAATGTACATACTATCACTCTCTGTGATTTCAAACACTTGGTAAAAAGCATCTAAATTTCTTAGAGGCGCATTAGCTCTATACATTCCTGGAGAATGAGGATTAGTATTAACTTGACTTCTTAAAGCCTCATCTCTATACTTAGTTCTCCAAATGGTTCCCCATGACATGAAGAAACGTTGTTCAGGAGAAAGACCATCAATGGTTTCTGTTTTTCCGTTAACTGCGAAGTATGATTGCAATGCATCCCAAGCTAGGTTTACACCACCTAAGTCACCAATATTCTCACCTAAGGTAAGTTTACCATTTACATGTAAACCTGGAAGTGGTTCAAAGGCATCAAATTGTGCAATTAATTTTTCTCCACGTTCTTCAAATTGTTCTTTATCTTTTTCAGTCCACCAATTAACCATGTTCCCTTTAGCGTCAAATTGAGCGCCTTGATCATCAAAACCATGAGAAATTTCATGGCCAATAACCGCACCAATTCCACCATAGTTTACTGGCGCATCAGCATTAAAATCAAAAAATGGAGGTTGAAGAATAGCTGCAGGAAATACAATTTCGTTTGCCAATGGGTTGTAATATGCATTTACCGTTTGTGGCGTCATTCCCCATTCTGCCTTGTCTACTGGGTCATGTAATTTAGCCACTTCATCTCTGAAGTTCCAATTACTAGCAGCCATTGAATTTGCCGCATAACTGCCTCCGTTTGCTACCGTTACTACATCTAAAGAACTGTAGTCTTTCCACTTATCTGGGTAACCAATTTTCACCGTAAAGCTGGCCAATTTTTCTTGGGCTTTAACTTTCGTTTCAGGAGTCATCCAATCTACGTTTTGGATTCTTACTTTCATAGCGGCTAAAATATTGTCCACCATTTCTTTCGCTGACTCTTTTGCTTCCGGAGGGAAAACAGCATCTACATATAGTTTGCCAATAGCTTCACCAACAGCTCCATTTGTAGAAGATAATACACGTTTCCATCTTGCTCGCATTTCTGTAGTTCCTCTTAGCTCTGTTCCGTAAAAGTCAAAAGAAGTTTGAACCATTTCGCTGTTTAAGTAACCCGAGTATTTGCTCATAGCTCTAAACGATAGATAGTTTTTCCATAAAGCAACATTGTTAGCTTTTAGCACTTCTTCCATTTTTTTGATGAAATCAGGTTGCATAACAATAATAGTGTCCACATCGGTTAGACCCATAGTTTCAAAATACGATGCCCAATTAATAGAAGGTGCAAGGTTACTTAGGTCTGCTAAAGCGTAAGGGTTGTATTGTTTTTGAATGTCTCTACTTTCTGTAGAGTTCATTGATGCTGTAGCTAGATTGTATTCTAAGTTATAGATATTCTCTGCCTCAGTAGTCGCCATTTCAGGAGTCATACCTTTAATGACTAACATATTAGCAATGTAGTTTTTGTATTTACCTTGTACCTCTACAGACTTTTCATCGGTTTTAGTATAGTAATCACTATCTGGTAAACCTAGTCCGTCTTGGGCAAGGTAAGCAGCTTTAACATCTGAGTTTTTTACGTTCGGAAAAATGGCAAATCCAAAGAATGAACCTCCACCAAAGGTTTCTTCAAAAGCTAAATAATCCACTAAATCATCTTTAGTAGCAATACCATCAATTTTATCAAAAAACGGTTTTAAAGGAGTTAAACCAGCATTTTCAGCTGCAATACTATCCATGCCTACCGCATAATAATTGGCCGCTTTCTTTTGATCGCTTTTCTCATCATATTTTGCACTTGATGCAGCGGTTTCCAGTACGGATAAAACGGTTTCATTATTATTTTCTCGAAGTTCATTAAAAGACCCCCAAGAACCTTGATCACCAGGTATTTCTGTGTTTTTCACCCATGAACCATTCACATGCATAAAGAAATCATCTTGAGAACGAATGCTTTCATCCATATTACCAAGATCTAAACTACTGTTTACTACAGGGGTAGTTTCTTCTGGTTTTTCTGTTGCTTTATCGGTTGCACATGATGCAACTAATGCCATCATAGGCAAAATAAAAACTGATTTGTTGAATTTCATATTCTATTTTTAGTTTGGGCCCGAAAATAAGTTAATCACTTGAAGAATAACGTAAATTGTGAAGGACATGATAAATTAAGTGATAGACGGGTATATAATTTTATTAATGAAGTTCTTTACACCGGTTATTAATCAGAATGCTATATTTGAACTGCTCAATAAAAAATATAGGATGCAACTAGAAGAACGTCAAATACCTAAGATATTTTACTTTGCTGCTTTAGTAGTAATTATTAGCGGAGTAATGTTTGCTTCTACTATTATAACGCAATTTTTAATGGCTGTTTTTGTAGCCATTATTGCTTCAAAACCAGTAGGCTACTTAGAGAGAAAGGGAGTTCCTGGTGGCTTAGCTGTTGGAATTGTATTAATTCTTATTATAGTCCTAACATCTTCATTAGGTGGGTTGATTGGTACTTCGGTAGCTCGGTTTACGGCTAATATTGATACTTACAACGAAATCGTTTCAGATTCTTTTCATGGTATATTTAAACTACTAGAATCTTTAGGAATAAACGTTTCTAGAGAAGGCTTAATTAAAACGGTTAACCCAGGAACCATTATGAACTTTATGGCTTCACTTTTAAATGGGTTTGGTAGCTTAATGGGGAATATGGCGATGATTTTATTGATTGTTGCATTCATGTTAGCAGAGAGTTCTAGTTATGGCGTGAAATTGAGGGCCATCTTAAACCAACCAGAAGGTTCAATGAAAGGTATTACTGATGCAATGTCTCAAATTAACCATTACTTAGGAATTAAAACGGTTACCAGTTTTGTTACTGGATTGGTGATTGGATTACTATTATGGTTAATTGGTGTAGACTTTCCGTTTATGTGGGGAATGATTGCTTTTTTGATGAATTATATTCCGAATATAGGTTCAATAATAGCGGCTGTTCCGGCTATGTTTATGGCTTTTATTAGTGTTGGTCCTGGTGGCATGTTATGGACTGGTGTAATATTTTTAATAGTAAATGTGGTTATTGGTAGCGTGATTGAACCCAAAATAATGGGGAAGGGGCTTGGGCTTTCTACTTTGGTCGTTTTACTATCCTTAATTTTTTGGGGATGGATTTTAGGAACTACTGGAATGTTCTTATCTATCCCACTTACATTAGTAGCAAAAATCGCACTTGAATCTCAAGAATCCACAAAATGGATTGGTGTCCTACTGGGTACAGAGGACGATGCAATGGTAATAATGAACCAGAAGAATAATACATAGAAAACGTTTTACTAAACACGATTTCCAGTACAGGAGATGGAAGTATACTATGTTTGAATTACCCCAACATTGTAACGTGCAGTAATAGGCTTATGATTTGCAGCCTCAATACCCATTGAAATCCAATCTCTGGTATCTAACGGATTAATTATAGCATCTAACCAAAGTCTACTAGCTGCGTAATACGGGCTAGTTTGGTCATCGTAACGTTGTTTAATTTTATTGAATAAGGTTTCTTCTTCCTCTTTAGTAATTTTCTCACCACGTGATTTCTTACTACTCACTTCAATTTGTAGTAAAACCTTAGCCGCTTGTGCGCCACCCATAACAGCAACCTTAGCTGAAGGCCATCCTACAATTAACCTTGGATCGTAGGCTTTACCACACATGGCATAGTTTCCCGCACCATACGAATTACCAATTATGATAGTGAATTTTGGAACCACAGAGTTGGCCATGGCACTCACCATTTTTGCACCATCTTTTATTATACCGCCATGTTCTGAACGAGAACCTACCATAAATCCGGTAACATCCTGTAAAAACACCAGTGGAATTTTCTTTTGGTTACAGTTCATAATAAACCGAGCAGCTTTATCGGCCGAATCAGAATAAATTACTCCGCCAAACTGCATTTCACCTTTTTTACTTTTTACCAGTTCCCTTTGGTTGGCCACAATACCAACAGCCCAGCCATCAATACGTGCATATCCGGTAAGGATACTTTTACCATACCCTTCTTTATATTCATCAAACTCAGAATCATCGACTAATCGTTTAATGACCTCTCTCATTTGATAAGGTTTGGCATTATCATCTGGTAATATTCCAAAAATTTCTTGAGGATCTAGTTTGGGTTCAAGAGGTTTGACTCTATTAAACCCTGCTTTATCATAATCTCCAATTTTGCCTACCATTCTTTTAATACGGTCAAGGGCATCTTTGTCATCGGTGCATTTATAATCAATAACACCTGAAATTTCGTTGTGGGTTGTTGCTCCGCCTAAAGTTTCGTTATCAATTTCTTCTCCAATTGCTGCTTTAACAAGATATGAACCAGCTAAGAAAATAGTACCCGTTTTATCTACTATCATGGCTTCATCACTCATGATTGGTAGATACGCGCCACCAGCTACACAAGAGCCCATGACTGCGGCTATTTGCGTAATTCCTTGACTTGACATTATAGCGTTATTTCTAAAAATTCTCCCAAAATGTTCTTTATCCGGAAAAATTTCATCTTGCATAGGAAGAAAAACCCCTGCGCTATCCACCAAGTAGATTATTGGAAGGTTGCTTTCCATCGCAATTTCTTGCGCTCTTAAATTCTTTTTTCCTGTAATTGGAAACCACGCGCCTGCTTTAACCGTTGCGTCATTTGCGACTACAATACATTCTTTACCAGAAATGTATCCCATTTTAACAACTACGCCACCGGCCGGACAACCACCGTATTCTTCATACATGCCTTCCCCTGCAATAGCACCAATTTCTATTTGTTTAGCATCTGTATCCAGTAAATACGCAACACGTTCACGTGCGGTCATTTTACCTTGTACATGTTGTTTTTCAATCTTCTTCTGACCACCACCGAGATAGATTTGCTCTAATTTCTGATTCAGTCTCGAAACTTTCATTTTGTTTCGGTCCTCATTCTTATTGAATTCTAACTCTTCTTTTTTTGTCATGGCAATTTTTTGGAGCTCCAAATATAACAGTATTACAGCTTATGTAAATATGATTTTACTGGAATATAAAGCTTAATTACTCTCGGCTTTTTATAGCGATGATTTCCAGTACAATTTAAAAATTTAGTTTTTGTAAATAGTTTTCTGTTTCCGGACCAAGATTGAATAAAGCATCAAGTATAGAAAGGTCTGCTTCAAAAGGTTCTGTATATGAAAATACTTGCTGGTATGTAGGAAATAAATGGGCGTTTGGATGCGCCTTTTTGGACGAGTAAATAGCGCGCATATCCTGCATGGAAATATCTTCAAATTTTTGCGTGAAGGATTCCTCAATCTCTAATTGTAAGCACGCCAAGATGACTTTATGTACCTCCCAATTAAAGTCCCATAATAGGGTGTAGGGTTGCTGAAAAAGTGGTTCCCATAAATGGGCATAAAACTCAAAAAATGGAGAAGACTTATAGGCAGAGACAAATGTGCGCCAATGCGTACGTTGCCAAGGTTCAATATTTGAAATCTCCACTTCGGTGATATTGATTTTTTTTGAGGTGGTTTTTACCGGAATACTTAATGAAATAACTCCATTTGCACCATAAACCCGGCATCGATTTCGAAAAGATTGCTTTTGAAAATTTTCAAACTTATCAAGGGGCCCTGTAGAATTTATCCATTGTGCATAGTACGAAATAGGAGCAGCGTACAATAACGGAAAAATGTGAAAATTAGCGATACTCATGGTGCAAAAAAACCTTTCAAATATTAGGCTATAAAACTAATTAAAATCATGTTTAACTGCATCTAATTTTCGTAAATTAGTTGGCGAATTAAATGTTAAACAAGACAAAAACCGAGAAATTATGAGTAGCGATGTTGCACCCCAAGAGGGACGGGTATATGTAAAAGATTTAAGTTTTGATCATGAGTTATGGGATAATGAAATGAAGTTTTACCGTAACGAATTAGAAATTTTTGAACACAGATTAGAACAAGATGTGGTTCGTTTAGTTGATAGAGAAGGATTACGCGAATTAGAGCATTTTCAAAATCAATTTATCCGTCAAAATGAAGTACTGGATATTCTAAATAAAAAGGTAAGAAAAAATCGAAAAAATATTGCACGTAACGCTGTGGATGGAATAGTACCAAATGAGCATGAATTGATGGGGGACTACAAGTCGTTAAGAGATGAGTTTGAGACTTTTGAAAAAATATATTACAACCTGAAAATCAAATTTGTTGCATTTAACCATAAGCATTTCTAAAGAATTACATTATAAACTGAAAGAGCCTCTAATTTATTAGAGGCTCTTTTTTATTTGAACGGTAAATTATTTGTGTGGTTGTTATTTATGTTTGTAGAGACTAAAATATAAACAATGCTACAGGTACAGGTAAAACAGCAAGACTCTTATTCAAAATTACAATTATTAGCTAGAACCTTTTTTGGGGCTTTCTATATCTTTTTACCGCATCTTCTTATTTTGTTGTTTGTAGCATTGTGGGCAAAGGTTTTATGGATTTATGCCACATTTCATATCTTATTAAAAGGTACCTATCCTAAAAATGCATGGGATTTTCAAATGGGCCTAATGAATTGGCTTGCACGAGTGCATTTAAGTGCCTATAATTTAGTGGATGGCTATCCTGCCTTTGGTATTAATGCTAATCCCGAGAATTTAATAGTAACCGCACCGTATAATGAAACACCAGACAGACTGTGGGTTTTAGTTCGTTTTTTCTTTTCTGGATTATTGATTTTACCACATGTTTTTATTTGGACTTTTAGAAATTTGTGGAGTGGAGTTCTTTCATTCTTAGCTTTTTGGGTAGTACTTTTTACTGGGAAATACCCCGCAAATTGGTTTGAGTTTAACATTGGTACTTTAAGATGGATAATGAGAATTATGGGGTATCAGTTATATCTTTTTGAAGATTACCCTCCCTTTACAGGACGTGAAGAATAATGCGGGTGTAAATAATTACAAATTTTATTATGAGTGAAGATTATATTAAAGTGAATAAGGATTCTTGGAATAAAAGAGCGGAGGTTCATTACGATTCGGAGTTTTACGATAATAAGAGTTTTATAAAAGGACGTAGTTCTTTAAACGAAATTGAATTAGAAATTTTAGGCGACTTAACCGGTAAGAAAATCCTTCATTTACAATGTCACTTTGGACAAGATACCATTTCGTTGCAAAAAATGGGAGCAGAGGTAACGGGAGTTGATTTTTCTGAAGTTGCCATTCAAAAGGCAGAAGGCTTAGCCATAGAAACCAATTCAACCGCTAAGTTTATTTGTTGCGATGTATATACGTTACCAGAGATATTGGATGAAGAATTTGATATGGTATTTACTAGTTATGGCACTATTGGATGGTTACCAGATATTAATAAATGGGCTAAAGTAGTTTCTAAATTTTTAAAACCTGGAGGACAATTTGTGTTCGCTGAATTTCATCCCGTGGTTTGGATGTTTGATAACAATTTTAAAGAGATCAAGTATAAGTATTTTAACGGTGAGCCTATTGTTGAGCTATCTGAAGGAACCTATACCGATGGAGGTGATGCTGTAAATCAAGACTATATTTCTTGGAACCATGGCTTGGGTGATGTAGTTTCTAGTTTAATTAATAACGAGTTAGAAATTAATGGGCTAAAGGAGTTTGATTATTCTCCATACAATTGCTTTAACGGAACAAAAGAGGTCTCAAAAGGTAAGTTTGTAATTGAAAAGTTAAATGATAAAATACCGATGGTTTACTCCATTTTAGCTACAAAAAAACAACCGTAAATTAAGCTTTATAAAAAGTGTTGAGATGTTAAAAATTAAGGGGTTTCAATTCAAGTGAATTGGTGTTATATTCGCATTTCGTTATAAAATAAATTTTAAACGTATAATATGACTAGAAAGTTCATTTCACTTTTTTTATTCGTTATTTTATCCATCCTCTCCGTACAATCGATTGCAACAACTTATGAAACCATTGGAAATAACTCGTGGATTCCAAGTACCCCTTCAAATAGCTGGAGTAGTAATGATGTGTTTATTATTAACCATTTTGTAACCCTAAATGGTTTTAGGTTGTTAAATGGAGGGTCAATCACCATTAACTCTGGTGGTAAGCTAACCATGAAATGGAGTGCTAATTTTGATGCAGGAACATCTATTTATGTTGCTAGTGGAGGTGAATTGAAATTAACACAACTAACAACAGAAAATTCATCGTCTAATTTTGTTATTGAAGGAACCATAAATACTAGTAATGGAAGCTTTATAAACGAAACCTCTGGAGTGATAGATTTTAAAACTGGCGCTGTTTGGACTTTTAATCAGCAGTCTTTGACCAATAAAGGCAGTTGAATTTACAAGACGATTTAAATTGGAAAAATGGTAGCGTAAACTTTACTCAGGGTGAGGTTGTTATTAATGGCCAATTAAGTGTTAAACAATTGGGTATAAATAACTCAGCTTCAATTATTGGTATAGGTCAAGTTGAAATTAAAAATGGTCAGGGTAGTTTTAGTAGTTCAGGTTTAATTAATGGATGTAGCGGTGGAGGCTGTATTCCTCCAAGTACCATTGGTACAGTTACTTATTTGTCTTATAACACAGGAACTCCAGGTAACGTTTTTGTACCCTATAGTGGAGGCAATTTACCTGCAACGGGATGTACAACCACTGTTCAAGCATTAGAGGACTTAACAATTAGTAGTGATGTAGTTATTGGTGACTTGGTGATTTCACCAAATATAAAGGTAGTAGTAGAGCCAGGAGTGAGTTTAACAATTTGTTCTGGTATTTTCAATGAAGGAGACTTAATAATTGAAAACACAGGGTCTTTAGTACAATCTTCCTCTACAAATGAAAACGAAGGAAGTGGGAAATATATAATTGTCAGAGAGGGCAATTCAAACCCATTATCTTTTAACAGTTGGTCTACTCCGGTAACTACCGCTAGTTTTACTGATATTTTTAATAACTCAAACCCTTGCGATATTTTTTGTTTTGAGGGGGCAACACAAACATGGAAATATGATTACCCGGTTAATTACCAAACTTCTTGTAATGGAAATCAAGTGACCTTTGGGAGTAACTCTGTAATTACGGGGGGTGATGGAATTATGGATATTGGACGTGGATATTTTGTGCCTGGTGAAAGTACTGTTTCTAGAACCTTTATTGGAACCGTAAATAATGCAGAAATTACAGTTCCTGTATTTGAAACGAGTGTAGGTAATAATCCAAGCTGGAATTTAGATGATTGGAATTTATTGGGGAATCCTTATCCATCAGCAATTAATTTAGAAGAGTTATATATGCAAAACTCAAGCACGGTAACAGGAGACTTTTACTTTTGGATTGATGACAATTCTAGCGGTACTGCTTACAATCAGTCTAACGATTATGCGGTATATAATAATTTCACTTTTATTTCGGCCAACGGCTCAAATTTGCCTACAAGATATATAGCTGCAGGACAGGGGTTTTGGGTTTACGCTTTAAATAATGGAACCGTTAAATTTAACAACTCCATTAGGGTAACAGGAAACAATTCAAATTTCTATAAAACAGATGACAATGTGGTGGTTTGGATTGATATTACCAACGATTCCAATAACTTTAATCAAACGGCTATAGGGTATTCAAAGACTTCCACAAATGGATTTGACTTAGCGCAAGATGCTCCGAAAGGAGAATCAAATGCGGCATTATCTTTTGGTAGTATGATTGATAGTAACACCTATTCTATACAGGCTTTTGAAGAACTAGCTAATTATGATACTAGAGTTACGCCATTATTTGTAAGTACAGTGAATGAAGGGATTCACACCT
>CAXMPG010000127.1:0-6946 GCA_964195485.1 uncultured Desulfobacterales bacterium | reverse complement strand
ATTATTTTAAAGTGAATGCTTCCGAGCAATTTGAAGCTAAAGATGTAGATGGTGCTGCTATTTGGTATTCTGAGAATGTTGATATTTCTAGTGTGACCTTTGTAAACCTTAGCGTAGATATTGCAGAAACTGGTGGTTTAGTTAGCACAGAGTACATTAATATATATTACATTTTAGATGGAGGATTAGAAACCCTATTTGATGTAAATGGTGAGAATAAAGATGATTTTACTAGTACAACTGCAATACAAGAATATCTTTCTGGGTCCACCGTTCAAATTGTGGTTAAAGCGCGTAATAATGCAGGGACAAGAACACATTTGTTCGATAATGTTACTGTAACCGAAAGCACTTCAAATGCCCCAACAGCTGGAGATGTGTTAATCACAGAATATGCAAGAAACTCAGCGTCAAATCGTGGATATTTAGAGCTGTATAATACCACAAGTACAGATATTCATTTAATCGGGTCAAAAATTGTTTCTAGCGGATTAAATGATATCATTTTGGATTTCGATTCAGATATACCGGGAACAAACATCGTTCCTGCAAATGGGTTCTTAATTCTAAACAGAGATGCATCTCAAGCAAACTTTGAATCAACTTGGGGTGTAGATTTGAGTGCGCAAAGCGCAACCGTAAACTATAATAGAACAGCTCAAAATGCTTTTGGAAACAACAACCTTTTTATGCTAAGAACAGGTGGCACAAACGGGGTTGATGATGGAACTAAAATTGATTCTTGTACAGAAAATGCATCATCTCTTGGTAAAAGAGTTTTTCAATTACCATTAGGTTATTGGTCAGGTAACGAGGTAGATGCAGCTACCTATGCAACTCCAGGATATTTTTATGCATACGAAAAAATTGACGAGATTGATATGGTGTTTTCGGATGGGTCATGGCATAAAGCAGATGGGTATGCTTACACAGAGCCGTCAAGTTCTACTGCTGCAGGTTCAGCGGTAATTTTAAGAGGAAATGGAACTTTGGCAAACGGGACACTATTAAGTAAGTTGACTATTTGGCCAGATGCAGGTACAAGTCTTTCTACAGAAACTGTAACTATCTCTACCGGATTGTATGTGGCTAACAATGGTTCTTTAACGATTACTTCCACAGGTTCTGTAACGTGTTCAGGTGAGATTGTTATTGAACGAAATGGACACAATGCAGCAGATGACTATAATGCTTGGGGTTCCCCTTTTGCTTCTGGATTAAGAGTAGACAGTGTGTTTACTGCTCAAAATAATTGCGACTTTTATGTTATGAAAGCTTCGGATCAATCTTGGAAACATGATTATACCGTTGGCGAAACCATTGATTGTGCCGGGTTCTCCTATACCATTAATTCAGGAAATGTTATTTCAAGTCCAGAAGGAACACCTGACGGAATGTTTGATGTGGCAAGAGGTTATTTTATTGTGGGTAATACGAGTAACGAATATGATTTTAAAATGACTACTGGTGCGACCTTAAATAATGGTGACATTACTGCAAATATTTATGGAAGTAGTGGTGCGGTAACCTCTGGTTCAAATGATTGGAATTTATTAAGTAATCCATACCCATCAGCTGTTTCAATTGATGATTTTTTAACAACCAATACCGGAAATATTACAAATGCAGTGTATTTGTTTAATCCAAACACAGGTAGAGATATTAGCACATCTTATATAACTTACAACAGTACTGATGCTGCATACATTGCGTCTTGTCAAGGTTTCTACGTAGATGCGAGCACAACAACAGATGGTTTAATCACCACTTTATCATTTGATAACAGTATGCGCTCTAATTCGAATGATGGGTTTAGATCAGCACTTTCGTATTTTGGGGTTTATCTAAAAGCAGAAGATACTGCGCATGTTTCAGATCAAACCAGATTGTATTTTGACATAGATGCTTTAGATGAACTTGATTCAAAGTTTGATGCGCAAAAAATGGAGAATACGAGATTTAATTTCTGTTCTAAATGGAACGATAATAAATTGGTGTTTAATGGTATGCCTTCACTCACCACGGAAACAAAGGTTATTCCATTGTATTTTCAAACTAATGAGACTTCCATTTATACCATTAGCCTTGATTCATTAATTGGTTCTTTTTCAAATAAAGAGATTCTTTTAGAAGACAGATTGATGCGTAAGTTTTACGATTTAAAAACACAATCGTATTCTTTTTCAAGTCAACCAAAAGAGTGGGCAAATCGTTTCTATGTGCATATTATCCATAAAAAGGATGATTCAAATACTGGAACCAATGGCGGGTCTATTTCTGGAACACCAACGAGTGTAAATGATGTAGCGAATTCTGAAGTTATTGTTTTCAACGAAGGGGATGAAATTATTATCACTTCATTAAACGAAAATATTCTAATAAAAGAAATCCAATTATTGAGTATTACTGGACAAGTGTATTTTACCGGAAAGGTGAACGACACTAATTTTAGGTTAGATGCTAGCACGCTTTCAAATGGGGTATATTTAATTAATTACACGTTAGTTAACGGAGTAATCGAAACCAAAAAGATTATGATTCAATAAAACCATAAAAGCATGTAGAAAAGCCGCCATTCTCACTAAAGAATGGCGGCTTTTTTGTTTAAATAAAGTATAAATGCCACTGTTTAAAACTCCCTTAGTACCAGAAAATATTGGGGTGCAATTTGGCTAAATTTGTGCCCATGCAATGGAAACCTACATTAGTAATTTTAGTTTGTTTTTTGACGTTTACTTCCATACACGCGCAAAACATTAACCCCGTTAACGGAGTGCAAACTCCTAAGCACACTATTTACGCATTTACAAATGCAACCCTGGTAATTTCCCCTTCCAGTACGGTAGAAAATGGTGTTTTACTTATTCAAGATGGAAAAATTTTAGCCGGTGGATCCAATGTTACTATTCCACATAATGCCGTGGTTTACGACTTAAATGGGAAGTATATTTATCCTTCTTTTATTGAGTTGAATAGTAATTACGGAATGCCAGAAGTGCCTAAACGAACTTCGGTGAAAGGGTCAAAATATATTTCTAAAAACAATGGATCCACCTATTGGAACGATGCCATTCACCCGCAACTTGAGTCCTCAAAAATGTTCCATTATGACGCAAAGAAAGCAAGTGCCTTAAGAGAATTGGGTTTTGGAATAGCCCTTTCCCATCAAAAAAATGGGATAATGAGAGGGAATGCTGTCTTAGTTAATTTAGGAGAAAACAAATTAGGTAGTGCGATTATTAAATCTAACGGAGCCGCATACTATGGCTTTGGAAAAGGGAATTCTTCGCAAACCTATCCTACTTCGTTAATGGGTTCTATTGCTTTATTTCGACAAGCAAATTATGACAGTGAGTGGTACGCGAAAAGCACGAAAACACCAATCAATTATTCGTTACAAGCTATAGAGAGTAATAAAGAATTACCGCAGTTTTTTGATGCTAGAAATTACCAAGCTATTCTACGAGCAGCAGCAATTGGGGTAGAGTTTAATACTTCTTTTGTGGTTACTGGAGGCGGGGATGAATACAAACGTATGGAAGAAATTAAGAACAGTAATACACGATTAATAATCCCTTTAGACTTCCCAAAACCGTTTGATGTTTCAGACCCATTAGATGCGCAATATGTAAGTTTAGCTAATATGAAACACTGGGAGTTAGCCCCCTCTAATCCAGCAATTTTAAATGAGAATGGAGTGGAGTTTGCATTATCTGCCACAGCAAACCCAAAGCTATTTTGGAGTAACTTAAGAAAAGCCATCCAGTACGGTTTAAGTACAAGTGATGCTTTAAAAGCCTTAACGGTTAACCCATCTAAATTTTTAAACTTAGAAAGCGAAATTGGCACCTTAGAAAAAGGAAAGATGGCTAACTTTTTCATTACCGATGAAGATGTATTTCTAACCTCATCTAAAGTTTTAGAAAACTGGACATCTGGTAAAAGGCATATTATTAAAAATGCCATGACTCTCAATCCTACGGGGAATTATAATATGAATTTCGGGGGTGTTTTGTATAAAATGGATATCATAGAAACCAAAAAGGGATATGCCATTTCTACGACTATGGGAGGAACAGATACAGAACCTCAAAAAGGAAAAATCACTATTGAAAATGAACTATTAACCATACGTTTTGAAAAAGGAAACCATAAAAACCCTGGGCCTATTGGGATGGTGGGCAAAGTAAATTTCAAGGGTAAAATAATAGATGGAAAATTACAGGATGCGAAAGGAAACTGGGCGGATTGGACGGCTATTAAACAAAAGTCTATTTCATTGAAGTCTTATGGAGATAGTGTAAAAACAATAACGCAAGAAGGTCGCGTTTTTTATCCGAATATGGCATTTGGTGATACGGCACTTCCGGTTGAGGTGAATTACTTCATTAAAAACGTAATAGTTTGGACCAGTGATTCTACGGGAAAGTATAAAGGTTTTGTAACCGTAGCTAATGGTAAAATTGAAGCCGTAGGTAAACGCTTAGAAAACCCAGGTGGATACCAAGAAATTGATGGATCAGGTTTACATATTACCGCAGGATTTATTGATGAACACTCCCATATTTCTATTCGTAATGGCGTGAATGAGGGTGGACAAAACAACACGGCTGAGGTTAGAATTGGTGACGTTATTAATCCAGACGACATAAATATGTACCGACAGTTAGCTGGTGGTGTAACCAGTGCCCAATTGCTTCATGGTTCTGCAAACCCTATTGGCGGACAGTCGCAAATCATCAAAATGCGATGGGGTAGAGGAGCAGAAGAACTAAAGTTTCAAACCAATGCGAGTTCCATAAAATTTGCGCTAGGTGAAAACGTCAAACAATCAAGGGCTGAAAGTCGTAATTCTACTCGATTTCCTCAAACTAGAATGGGTGTAGAACAAGTGTATGTAGATGCTTTTGTACGCGCTAAAGCCTATCAAGAAAGCTGGAAAATGTATAATAACGGGTCCAATAAAGATAAAAAGAACGGATTAAATGCGCCTAGGAGGGATTTGGAAATGGAGGCCTTGGTGGAGATTTTGAATGATACTAGATACATAACTTGTCACTCCTATATTCAATCGGAAATTACCATGTTGATGAACGTAGCCGATAGCTTAGGCTTTAGAGTGAACACTTTTACGCACATTTTAGAAGGCTATAAAATAGCAGATAAATTAGCCAAGCATGGAGCATATGCTTCTACGTTTTCGGATTGGTGGGCATACAAATTTGAGGTAAACGATGCCATTCCATACAATGCAGCAATTCTTACTAAACAGGGAGTGGTTACAGCCATTAATTCTGATGATGCAGAAATGGGAAGAAGGTTAAATCAAGAAGCGGCTAAAACGGTTAAATATGGGGGTGTTAGTGAAGTGGAAGCTTTAAAAATGATTACCATAAATCCCGCTAAGATGTTACATATAGACGATAAAGTGGGAAGCATTACTGTAGGTAAAGATGCCGATTTGGTGCTGTGGTCGGGCCATCCATTATCCGTGTATTCTCATCCTTTGTTTACGATGATTGATGGGGTGATTTATTTTAGTACGGAGCGTGATTTAGCCCTACAAGAATTAATAAAAACAGAAAGGCAACGCTTAATTTTAGCGATGATGAAAGCTAAAAATAATGGGAGCAAGACCCAAAAAGTGAAGCATAAAACGCCTCATTTATATCAGTGTGATAGTTACGAAGATGAAATGGATTTTTAGAATGAAGCAGATGAAAAAACATAGCGTTAGTATTCTAGGAATGGGTAATGGATTTTTGAAAAATAGCATCTTAATTTTTGCACTTATATTGTTAAGTACCGATGGGTTTTCTCAAGTGCCCGCACCGGTTAAAGACTATCCAAATAAGGTTTTATTACTTGGAGGAGTGGCGCATATTGGAAATGGTGAATTGATTGAAAATTCGGCTATTGCGATAGAAAATGGAAAATTCACGTTTGTGAAAAGCCAGATGCGAAAGCGAGTGGATGTCACTAATTTTGATACCGTAATTTACCTCAATGGTCAGCATGTTTATCCTGGGTTTATTTTGCCGGATAACACGCTTGGAATTACCGAGGTAGATGCGTTAAAAGCATCAAGAGACTTTGATGATGTTGGGGCTTACAATCCTAATTTACGAAGTGCGGTAGCCTATAATCCTGAATCTAAAATTATTTATACGGTTAGAAATAATGGCGTGTTAACTACCCAAGTTACCCCACGTGGAGGTGTCATTTCTGGGGCATCTTCTATCATGAAGTTGGATGCTTGGAATTATGAAGATGCGGCTATTAGAATGGTGGATGGATACCATTTAAATTGGCCAAAACGCTTTTCTCAAGGGGGACCTTGGTATGCGGCTACTCCGGTAAAAAAGGAATCTAAAACTGATGAAAGAATAGAAACCATTACCCTTTATTTTCAGGAAGCACTAGCTTATTCTCAATCCAATAACACAGAGATTAACTTACAGTTTGAAAGCTTACGTCCATTGTTTAAAGGGAAAACAACACTTTATGTGCATTGCAATATGTCGAAAGAAATAATGCAAGTCATTCAGTTTAAAAAGAAACTAGGAATCAAAAATGTGGTAATTGTAGGTGGCTATGATGCCGGAATGTTAACCAATGAATTGAAAGAAAACAATATTGGTGTTATTTTAAGAAGAGTTCATTCGCTTCCTGTTTTACCAGGAGACGACCCACATTATCCGTATAAGTTACCTGCAATTCTTCAAAAAGCGGGTGTGCTATATTGTTTAGGATCTGCAGGTGATATGGAAGCTATGAACGCAAGAAACCTACCGTTTTTAGCCGGTGAAGCCGCTGGTTTTGGATTAACAAAAGAAGAGGCCTTACAAAGCATTACGCTTAACGCTGCTAAGATTTTAGGTATAGATGGTCAACTAGGAACTTTACAAGCCGGAAAGCGCGCTACGCTCTTTATTTCAACCGGAGA
>CAXMPG010000126.1:0-10102 GCA_964195485.1 uncultured Desulfobacterales bacterium | reverse complement strand
ACAATGCGGTTATTAAAATGACTGACGATTGGGGTATTCCTGAAGAAAATGTTTCTTTCGATGATTTCGGAGGTTAATCATAAAAATTATAAAAAAGAAAAGCTCCACTATTGGAGCTTTTCTTTTTTAATGGCGTTTGTTATTATCCTATTTACGGGATGTAATGAAAATGATACTATCGTAAAGGTAAATTCTTCTTTGCGTTATGAAATTGAAGGGGAAGCGCAAGGTACCACCTATCATATCGTGTACTTTACGGACAGTTTAACGGTAGGTAAGACGGCTATTGATTCTATATTAGACGAAATAGATTTAGCTGCCTCTATGTGGGTAGAGACCTCTATAATTTCTAGAGTCAATAAATCTAGCGAATTGGCATTTGAAATAAACGATGATCAATTCGGCTATTTTATTGATAACTTCAAATTGAGTAAAGAGGTATATCATAATACAGATGGAGCTTACAACCCTACGGTAGGAGAATTGGTTAATGCATGGGGGTTTGGCTTTAAAAATCGAGAAAAAATGGATTCTATTCTCGTAGATTCATTGTTGCAATCTGTCGGTTTTGAAGATAACCAAATGTGGGTTTCTATCGATACTGGTTTAATAATGAATAAAACCAACGCAGCTACAAATCTTGATTTTAACGGAATTGCCCAAGGATACTCGGTAGATGTTCTTGCTAAATACTTTTTGGGATTGGGGTTGCCTAATTACATGATTGAAGTTGGAGGTGAATTAACCGCACATGGTTCAAAGTCAGATGGCAGTTTATGGAAAATAGGTATTGATAAACCCGTTGACCATAATAATGCGCGTGATTTAGCGGCTACCATTAAACTAAATAATGTTGCAGTTGCTACCTCCGGTAATTATAGAAAATACTATGAGGAAGCCGGAATGCGCTATGCACATACTATCAATCCTAAAACAGGTTTTCCTGTACAGCATTCATTGCTAAGCGCGACTGTGGTAATGGCTAATTGCGGACTTGCTGATGCTTATGCAACCGCCTTTATGGTAATGGGATTCGAAAAAGCCAAATTGTTAATGGAGAATAAACCGGAATTAGGAATTCAAGCGTACCTCATTTACAGTGATGAAAACGGAGAAATGCAAACTTATTTTTCTTCTGGATTGAAGAACATGTTGGTAGAATTATAATTCTCTTTTCTTGGTATCTAACTTTATCAAATGTGAAGAGAATTAAATAGTTGGTTGATTAATCAATAATCAACCTTAAATTCGTGGAAATGATTATCCAAGTAAAAAATATCAAAATTGCATATAACTCCCAAGTTGTTATTGAGAGTTTGAGTTTTGATGTTAATCAAGGTCAAAAAGTGGCTATTACCGGTGAGTCAGGCAAAGGAAAATCTACATTACTTCATGCAATAGCTGGGTTTACTCCTTTTCAAAGTGGTGATATTCTATTGTTTGATAAACCACTCAATGAATCTAATGTTGGATTTATTCGGCAGCAATTGGCTTGGGTTCCCCAAGAAACTGCACTTCACTTTGATTCGATTAGAGAAATGATTGATGCCCCTTTTGAGTTTGCCGCTAATGCGGGATTAAAGCCTTCGGAGAACAGAATAAAAGAGGTATTTGAAGGATTAAGCTTACCACCTGAATTATTGGATAAAACACCGAGTACCATTTCTGGTGGTCAACGTCAACGAGTTTTATTAGCGAGTAGTTTACTACTTAAAAAACCTTTGTTAATTACCGATGAACCTACTTCGGCTTTAGATGAGACGAATCGTAAAAAAATCACCGACTTTATTCTAAGTCAAAAGGAATTAACCGTAGTTGCGTCAACCCATGATTCTTACTGGATGGAAAAATCAGATAAAATAATAACCTTGTAATGGGCGAAGTAGCTGATATAGGATATTGGAAGCTTTTCGCAGGATACGCTCTTTTAATAATTCCAATTTGGGTGCTTTGGTATTACAAAACTGGATTGGTTAAAGATGGAATAATTTCTATCGCGCGTATGACTGTTCAACTTTTATTAGTGGGTATTTATCTGGAGTTTATATTCGATTTAGAGAGCAACTGGATAAATTTTGGATGGGTGTTTCTCATGACCATCATTGCGGCTTATACCGTTGTTAAACGTAGCGGACTAAAGCTTAAAATAATGTTTGCGCCCGTATTTATTGCTGGAGTAGTAAGTATTGCAATTACCGATGCTTATTTCTTAGGGTTTGTGGTGAAGCTAGATAATATGTTTGAAGCCAGGTACTTTATACCTATTACAGGTATGCTATTGGGTAATACGCTTAAAACCATCATCATTGCATTAACGTTTTACTTCAAACAATTAGATACTGAAAGTGATTTATACAAATGGTACTTGGCCAATGGAGCAACACGTGCAGAAGCTTTAACGCGCTTTAAAAGAGAAGCATTGAAAATTGCGTTTAATCCTGTAATTGCCGCTACCGCTATTGTAGGATTGATTTCTTTACCCGGAATGATGACTGGTCAAATTTTAGGTGGAAGTTCTCCAAATGTGGCTATAAAGTATCAGATTATGTTAATGATCACCGTTTTTAGCTCGTCTATTATTAGTGTGATTTTGACGTTATGGATATCAGATAAATATGTTTTTGATGGGATGGACAACTTGAAAAAAATATTCACTAAATAACCCGATTCTATGAAAAGCTATTTGGGTATAATTTTGTTTTCAATCTGGGTTTTAGCTGGTTGTGAAAGTAACTCAAACAAGCATTTAAATATTGCTGCAGCTGCAAATATGCAATATGCATTGACAGAAATAATTAGCGTTTATAATGCGCAAAACTATACGCAACACAAAGCGGTTTTCAGTTCTTCGGGAAAACTAAACGCTCAGATAAAACAAGGAGCTCCTTTTGATATTTTTATTTCTGCCGATATGAAGTATGCACAAGATTTATTTGAATCAGGGTTTTCAACAAACCCACCTAAGGTTTATGCGTATGGAACATTGGTGATGTGGTCCTATAATTCAAGCTTTAAAGCTAGCTTACAGACATTGCAAACGGAATCCGTAAAGCATATTGCAATTGCTAATCCAAGAACAGCACCGTATGGAAGAGCTACCAAAGAATACCTGGATAGTAAAAAGCTATACACCGCGTTAGAACCAAAGTTTGTGTATGGAGAAGGTGTGGGGCAAACCAATCAATTCATTACCTCTGGAGCAGCCGAAGTTGGTTTTACTGCAAAATCGGTGGTTTTATCTGGACTAATGAAAGATAAAGGCGTATGGATAGAGATTGATAAAAGCTTATATGCACCCATTGCTCAGGGGTTTATCATAATCAAAAAGTCCAAACATAGCGTAGAAGCAGACAAGTTCTCTTATTTCTTACATTCTGAATCGGCCCAGAACATATTGAAGAAGTATGGGTATCAAGTGCCATAAGTAACATACTAGGTCTTAAATTAGGGTAAATTTGCAATTGCTTTGGAGGCAAACATATATGGATTGGACACCACTATTTTTAACATTTAAATTGGCATTAATAACCACGGTTATTTTAATGGTGTTTTCGGTTCCTATTGCCTATTGGTTGGCGTTTTCAAAGTCTAAAATCAAACCCGTTTTTGAGGCTTTGGTTAGTATGCCGCTGGTTCTCCCGCCAACAGTATTGGGTTTTTATTTATTGGTAGCTTTTAGTCCATCAAACAACTTTGGCAATTGGCTAGAAACGTGGTTAGGTTTACGACTTATTTTTTCGTTTGAAGGATTAGTTTTTGCCTCTATTATTTACAGTCTGCCATTTATGGTGCATCCACTTCAAGCGGGTTTATCGCAAGTTCCAAAATCAATTATTGATGCCTCATACGTACTTGGAAAGTCTAGAATTGAAACACTTATAAAGGTATTGTTGCCTAATATTAAGCCGTCTATTCTCACCGGACTTGTGCTTACTTTTGCGCATACGATTGGCGAATTTGGAGTGGTTTTAATGATTGGAGGAAATATTCCAGGGCAGACAAAAGTAGCTTCTATTGCTATCTTTGATGAAGTAGAGGCTCTAAATTACGGGGCAGCAAATCAGTACTCGTTCCTATTATTCGCTATTTCTTTCACTATTTTATTAATGGTTTACCTCGTAAATGGGAATAAAATTAATCGGTATATAAAATGATTAATATAGCGGTAAATAAAAATTTTGAGGAACGAGGTGGCGATTTTTATATCAACTTCAAACTAGCCATAAACCATGGTGAATTGGTGACCATTTTTGGTGGCTCAGGAGTTGGGAAAACCACTTTACTGCGCATTATTGCCGGATTAATTACTCCGGATTCGGGTTCATTGGAAGCATGTTCAGAAATATGGTTTCATGATGTGCAAAAGATAAATGTTAAGCCTCAGAAGCGAAATGTAGGCTTCGTTTTTCAAGACTTTGCTTTATTCCCGCATTTGTCGGTACGTGATAACCTTCTATTTGCTTTGCCTAAAGGCGATGACATTGCCATTATTTCTTGCTTAATTGAAATAATGGAATTAGGTCATATTCAAAACAGAAAACCCGAAACATTATCGGGCGGACAAAAGCAACGTGTGGCATTAGCGCGTGCACTAGTGCAAAAGCCTCAAATTCTGTTATTAGATGAACCACTTTCATCCCTAGATAGCAGTATGCGTTTTAAGCTACAAAACTATCTTTTGGAAGTCCATAAACGCTTTGACTTAACCACGATTATGGTGAGTCATGATGTAGCGGAAACCATTAAGATGTCGGATAGGGTAGTAGTAATTAAAGATGGAATGGTAGCTACGTACGGTACACCCTTAGAAGTATTCAGTGATCATTACTCCAAAGAGAAATCCATAGTAAAGGGGGCTGTTTTAGCCATAGATAAAGCTACAAATCACGTTTCTGTATTATTGGGTACACAAGTAGTGCGAATAGAACTCTCCAAAGAAAAATTAAAAGGACTTCAAGTTGGAAATGAAATTAGGTTGGAAGTGAAAGCGGCTCTTTAATTTTTAAGCCAACTCTTTCTCCATTCCAGATAACCCCATACCGCCATAATAATGTAGACGGCATATAGAAAAGAATAAAAGTATATTCCTTTATAAATATAAATTACCGAAGCAATAATATCTACCAATAACCAATAATACCAATTTTCAATTTTCTTGCGTGTGGTGAGCCACATTCCGGTAACACTTAATATAGATGTAGTCGCATCCCAATAAGGAACGGAAGCTGGCTCTAACCCGCTGATAAGATAAGGAAGGTGTTGTAAGAAATAACCAAACACGAAGATTCCAATTCCGGTTAAACCAGCCAATAGTAAGTTGTCTTTCAAGGTGAGCGAAGAAACGGGTAAGTCTTCTTTTTGGCTGCTCTTAGCCCAATAAAACCAGCCGTAGACATTGAGCACCAAAAAGAAGATGTGCAATAAGAAATCGCCATACAGTTGAATACGCCAAAAAATCACGAACGATATCAAGACGTAGATGATTCCGGCAGGCCAAGTCAAAATATTTTGCTTAATCAAAAACCAAACAGCCAGTAACCCAAAAACCAACCCAGCCAATTCTAGATGATCAATATTAATTGCGTAATTCAGTATTTCTTGCCACATTTTGATTTCGTTTTACGGTGGCCAAAAATATAGAAACAATTGAATGGAGGGTTGAAAATACTGTAAAGTGGTAATTTGGTTATTTACTAGAATAAATTAAAGGCTGAACCTAAAGGGTTCGCATATTTATAGCGCGTTATATAATATAGACATACGACCCTGATGGGGTCGAATGGATTTAAAAACATCAGTTAATTATAAATATTTTATCCCTTCGGGATAATCAAACACATAAAAAAAGTACCGACATTTTAAATGCCAGTGCTTTCAATTCTAAAATGGTTTACGCCTTATTTTGCAGGATACGCAGGTAAATCTTCTAACGATTTTGGTTTTGGCTGAACGTGATTTTTACTCTCATTTGATTTTTTACGCCCTCTAAAAAACATAAATAAATTCAAGAAAAGTACCACTCCGAGGTAGATAGAGAATCCTCCAATTTTTGAGGCGAGTACTTCTATTAAAGCTTGCGTAGTATCAAAGTCGTGATACTTGCTTATTTCTAAGATGAGCAAGGCAAAACCTACATTCAAGAGATAGAATCCAATTTCAAATAAACGGTTGGTAGCCAAGGCAATTTCATCTCGACCATGAAAAATATCTAACATAAATACCTTGGAGTTTTTAAATAAGTTTCTAGCTACTAGTACTGTTAAAATGATGGCTATTGGTAAATAAATAGCATACGCGGTTACAATTAGTGAATTTTCCATGATGTGTTGTTTTTATTATGAGTATTAAATTTCCGTACAATTAATAGGGTGAGGATGTTTACGTAATGCAAGCCGGCTAAGATGATGACGATATAACCTATTTGGGAAGCAATTTCTGAAACCAGTTCTGCCCAAGAATCAATGAACCTCCATTGGGTGAGTGCCATTACTGCATAGCCTAAGTTGATGAGATAATAACCCACCAAAAGCATATTGTTTACGGCCTCTGCGGTGGACTCCTCATTAATGGCCTGCTTCACGAAAATGAGCCCGTGGGTGTGGCATTGTTTCCCAATGTAAACGGTTATAAAACCGATGATGGGGAGGTAGGTGAGATATCCAATTGTGTTGTAATTCATTTTCTTTAGTTATTATACTTTCAGTAATAATTGAAAGTTTAAATTAAAAAAATTATCGAAATAATTTCATGAAAGTGCGCAGAAACCAGCTTTCATTAGAATTGCTAATGGTTGTCAACGATTTCTCCGCTAACTCAGCCAATGATCTAATGGCGTTGATTTGGTCTGTAAAGTGTTCTGCTTCTTCTTTATTGTTTTCGGTGGTTTCTATTTGTTGTAATTCGGATAGAACATGAATAATTGGATCAAGTTCCGTACGTTGTCTAATTTTAATTACGCGTTGACCTACTTTCCAAATATCCTTTTCACCCGTAAAAAACTCTTTCCGTTCGCCCAGTTTGTTTTCTTTATACACCAGGTTCCAGTCAATAAGCGTACGGATATTCATGTTGGCGTTTCCTCTAGAAATTTGAAGGGTATCCATAATTTCCTCTGCACTTAATGGTTCTTTGGTAATTAAAAAAAGCGCATGTATTTGAGCCATGGTTCTGTTGATTCCCCATTTTGAACCCAAGCTTCCCCATTGTTGAATGAACTTGTTTTTTGCTTCGTTTAATTCCATGAAACAAATGTAATAAACTTTTCGAACTTTCAATATATATTGAAAGTTTATTTTAATGAAACGTAATTTACTGTAAAAAGTGTTTGATTATATGTGATTTGTGTTTATCCATCCTACCTTAGTCTTCTACCTTTGTCATGTTAAAAGTTACGTATGTCTACCGATATTTTAAAATTATCATCTGTAAGTGAATTGCACAAAGCGCTGCAAATAACACCACCAAAGCATCCGCTGGTGAGTATAGTGAATGTAGCCGACCTTGATTTTATGGAAGACATGATTGGTCAACGCATTTCTGCGAACTTATACACCATTGCTTTAAAAGGAGGCCATTGCGGAATGCAATACGGACGAAATCACTACGACTTTGAAGAAGGCGTATTGATGTTTACGAGTCCCAACCAAGTTGTTGCAGCCACAGAGAAACCATCCGAGAAGAAAGAAGGATGGATGTTGTTTTTTCACCCAGATTTGATTCGTAAGTATCCATTAGGAACCGACATTGAGAATTATTCATTTTTTAGTTATGAAGCCAATGAAGCACTCCATTTATCGGATGATGAAAAGAAGGTTCTCAACGATTGCATTCACAACATAGAAGGAGAATACGCGCAACGCATTGACGATTACAGTCAAAAGGTAATGGTTTCAAATATTGATTTGTTGCTGAGCTATTGCGCACGTTTTTACCACCGCCAGTTTAATACTCGTTCTAACGAGAACTCCGAAATTGTTTCGCAAGTAACGCATCACTTAAAGGCGTATTTTGAATCGGGGCAGTTAGCTGAGTATGGAGTGCCATCCGTGCAATACTTTGCAGAAAAGGTACACCTTTCACAGAACTACTTAAGTGATGTGCTTAAAAAAGAAACAGGCCGAAGCGCCAAAGACCATATCAACGATTTTTTGATTAAAAAAGCCAAAACCATGTTGGTGAATTCAGAAGATTCAGTGAGTGAAATCGCCTATGCTTTAGGGTTTAACTACCCACATTATTTTAGTAGAATGTTCAAGACAAAAACGGGTGTAAGTCCGAATAAATATAGAGAACTTAATTAATATGTTATGAAAGTAATAGTTACCGGAGCATCCGGGATGGTAGGTAAAGGTGTTTTACTTGAATGTCTGGACCATAAAGATATAACGAAGGTTTTATCCATAGGAAGAAAGTCATTGGGTATAAAACACGCTAAATTAGAAGAACTCATGCATGCTGACTTTTCTGAATTTGAATCGGTAGCCAATGAGTTAACAGGCTATGATGCTTGCTACCATTGCATGGGTGTAAGTGCTGCAAATATGGGTGAAGCCCAATATACCAAAATGACCTACGATTATTCTATGGCATTGGCAGGAGTATTATATAAGAACAATCCCACTATGACCTTTACATATATTTCTGGAGTGGGTACCGATTCTACCGAGAAAGGGCGCTCTATGTGGGCACGAGTAAAAGGAAAAACTGAAAATGATATTATAGGGATGGGATTTAGACAAGCTTTCGCATTTAGGCCTGGAGCAATTATTCCACTGCGTGGGATAGAACCAAGTAGTAAAATGTATAAGTTTTTGGTCAATAATCTTACATGGTTTATAAAGACTATAAAAATGATTGCTCCAAACTCTGTGGTGGACACTACTCAAATTGGTTTGGCCATGATTAATATTACCAAAAGTGGGTATGACCAATCGGTTATTAATCCAATAGATATGTTGAAGTTAGCTAAATAATCAATAGATTTCAAACAAATAATTATGAATATAGATAAATCAAAACCCGTATTATTGACTGGGGCTACAGGATATTTAGCAGGAAGAATTGCCGAGCGATTATTACAAGATGGATTAACTATTCACGCACCAATTCGTAATCCGGACAGTAAAGAAAAAACAAAATATTTAGATGCGCTTGCAAGTAAATCGAAAGGGGAAATAAAGTATTTCAAAGCTGATTTGTTAACGCAAGGTTCGTATGATGAAGCTATGAAGGGCTGTGAGTTAGTGATTCATACCGCATCTCCGTTTACACTTCAAATTAAAGACGCACAGAAAGATTTGGTTGATCCAGCACTCAAAGGAACAGAAAACGTTTTGACGAGTGTAAATGCTACATCTAGCGTAAAAAGAGTGGTTTTAACCAGTAGTTGTGCTTCTATTTATGGAGATACAAAAGACTTGCAAGATTTCCCAAATCAAACCATTACTGAAGACCAGTGGAACACCACTTCATCTTTAACCAATAGTCCGTATAGTTACTCTAAAGTACTTGCAGAGAAAAAAGCCTGGGAAATAAACAAAGCACAAAAAAAGTGGGATTTAGTTGTGATAAATCCTTCACTAATTATTGGCCCTGGAATCAACCCTTTTGGAACATCAGAGAGTTTTAATATCGTAAAACAATTGGGTGATGGCTCCATGAAGATGGGAGTGCCAGACCTTGCCATTGGTTGTGTGGATGTACGTGATGTAGCGGAAGCTCATTATCAAGCTGCATTTCGTCCAGAAGCTAAAGGGCGACATATTATTTCAGCAGAGAACCAATCGTTCTTGGGGCTAGGTGTTTTATTACAAGATAAATACGGAGCTGATTATCCGCTGCCTAAAAAGAATTTACCAAAATGGTTGGTATGGTTAGTAGGACCATTAAGCGGAATTACGCGACAGTTTGTATCCAATAACATTGGCTACTCTTGGAAAGCAGATAACTCAAAAGGAATCAAAGAGCTCGGAATTACCTACAGACCCATAAAAATAACGATGAACGAATTCTTCGGCCAGTTGGTAGATAATGGCGTATTTAAGAAATAGACATAAGCTAATTAATATTCAAAATTTAAGGTCAGGTTTTCCTGGCCTTTTTT
>CAXMPG010000125.1:0-8011 GCA_964195485.1 uncultured Desulfobacterales bacterium | reverse complement strand
ATACAACTTGTAACTAGGCTAAAACTAAAATGGCATGTTTTAAAACCGAGAATTTAATACGCTGTGATTCTCCTAAATATTCTCCATCAGCTTGGATGGGTACTGGAAAAGAAGTAGCTATTTCTACGTGATTATGCGAATGTTTATCTACAAAAGGAACGGTAGAAATTTTACCATTAAACAGTTTATATAATTGCGGAAAAAGAACCCAATTAGAATCTTTTTTAACCACGGTAATATCAAGAACTCCGTTGTCTGGAATAGCTTTCGGACTAATATGCATTCCGCTACCAAAATACTGGCCTTTAGAAGCCGCTAAAACCAAGAAGCTGCCATCAAACACCAGCTTATTATCAATGGTAATTATACTGGATGGTGCTTCAAACTCGAGAAGCGCTTTTATTAAACTCTTGATATAAGAAAGCTTTCCTTTTTTATTGGATTTATTTAGAATTTCTAATTCCTTACCAACTTTGCCGTCTAAACCAGCCCCAGCAACATTTATAAAGTAATGATGAATTGTAGGATTCTCAGATTCCACTAACCCTATATCGTAGGGTTTAGTTTGTTTATTGGTAATCCTTTCAATTAAGTTTTCTAGGTTTAATTCTACTTGATTTCTAACCCAATCATTCCCCGTTCCTACTGGAATTAAAGAAATAATACTCGGAGCATCTAGGTTGAGTTTTTGCGATTTAAAAATGGCATTTACAATTTCGTTTGTCGTACCATCACCACCTAAACCAATGAAATTTCGGATACCTTCTTGGTGCTTTTGAGAAACCAATTCTAGAGTATGCAAATGATAATTGGATACGGCAAACGAATAATTTACTTCCGATTGGTCTAACCGGTTTTTAACCTGTTCCCAAAGCATTAATCCCTTTCCTTTTCCTGAAACAGGATTAATTATAAAAAACCATTGTTCACTCATTGAGCCAACAAAGAAATTCAAATAATGGAAGCGAACAAATTATTACCTTAATAACTCCTTATTGAATTACTAATTTACTTCTAAATACCGATTCAGCAATTTGAATTTGAACAATATAGATGCCTGGCTTTATGTCTTGATTATTAAAATCAAATGGGGTGTTTTGTACCGAATTGAAATTTTGTATCGCAATAGTTTTTCCGGATAAATCAATAATCGAAATAACTCCTGAACCTTGTTCTTCTATGTTTAATTCTACCCTAAACGTACCGCTATTTGGATTTGGGAAAATATCAAATGATGGTGCTGTATTATTAATTTCCCAAACGCTTATTGGATCACCTTGTCCACAAGTATCTCTTGGGTATGGGCTGTAAGCATAAGCAACTGCATCTAAATTATAGAATAATAAACCACCTGTTCGTTCGCCAATAATTAACTCTAAACTATCATTTGCGTTTAAGTTACCTCCCGTAACAGAAACCATAGAATTTGATACTTTTAAACTATCTGCTAGGGTATAAGTGCCCATGTAATCTGAGTCAATTCCGTCATAAAATAAGATGTTACCCGCGCCATCTGCTACCACGAGTACTTCATTTGTATCTCCATTTAGAGCGCCAATAAATGGCACTGCGTTATTTGGGAAGCCAGGTACATAATTATAGACTCCACCTAAAGTATCAGTAGCTGAATTCGAGTAAACAGGATTAGATACAGTTCCTTCATTTAAATAAAGGTGGATGTTTCCGTTCTTCTGACCAACGACTAAATCTAACATATTATCACCATCTACATCGTAAAGTAGCGGACTTGGTTGTACTCCAAAGTTTTGGTTCATAAAAGTATCAGCTACTAAAACAAAATTTGCCATTGCTCCTGCAGCAGCCGTATTTTGATAGTAACTTAAGGTACCGTTATTTTCGCCAATAAGCATATCGTTATCACCATCACCATCTAAATCAGCAAAGGTGGGTGCAACTCTCACAAAGTCTTTTGCAGAAATTCCGGCTAAATCATCGGTTACAAATTCATAAGTTGGATTAACAGCCGTACCTATATTTTTATAATATGCAATACGTGAGGAGTATACAATTTCAAAGGTGTTTGAATTATAGCTTGTTAGGTAGCCAACATTACCAATCATTAAATCTGAAATTCCATCACCTGAAATATCCGCTAACACAGGAAGTGCCATGGTACCCACATCAATTTGTTCCCCTACTAACAGATTTTTTCTATCTAATTGAAAATTAGGTTGGTTGTTTGCACCAAAATTATCATAAAACCATACGTTTCCAGTATCAATACCCTCATCAACACCATTGGTTGACACAATTAAATCTTTACGACCGTTGTTATTTACATCTAAATAGAATGAGACCGGAAAGGTGGGTATTTCAACCTCTACATTGGTACTGCCTGGATAATGATAATCAACAGATACCATAGATGCGGCAGTACTCGTTCCACCATTTTTCAACATGACTAAATTGTTATACCCAATATCACCTAAAAGTAAATCTGCGGCATCGTTTGCAAATAAATCTAAAGTGGTTAAAGTCGCACCTGTATGACGAGATGCAGAGCCAGTGCTTCCTACGTTTCCTTTACAGCCAGAGTTTAAAACGATAGAATCATTCAACTGGTTTTCGTGAAAATTACCCCAACAAGAATTGCTTCTTTCAAAAATCATGGTATCAGGATCGGTAGAAATATTTTCGTACAACTCCGCAAATGTTCCCCATACGTTGATAGAAACAATATCTAAATCACCATCATTGTCTATATCACTAATGCTTGGGTAATCAATGGAAATACAATACACATTACTTGGGTTTCCAAAAATTATGGCAGGCAAACGTTCGTGTAATAATTCAAATTTTAAAATAGAATCACTTACATTTTTATACACTTTGATTCCGCCAGGCAAGTAGGTGAAAATATCCTCTTTTCCATCATTATTAAAATCACGTAAAAAAACAAAATCAGTTAAATCACTTGGAAAAAAACGGGCATACTCCGGAGCATAATGGTAAGAAGGCTCATCTGAAATAGTATCATTTATATAAACGCGAACTACATTATTTGATTTATCAAAAATCACAATGTCTTTATAGCAGTCAAAATTAACATCTAGGTGATTAAATTGGGGGTTATTTAGTCCACCAGACCATGCTTCTGATAACACACTTCCGTTTTTTGTAACAGTGATATCATTATTATAGGCGTATTTGTATAAATTTTGAGAAAACCCAGCAAAGGCTATCAATATTAGGGAAAAAGAAATTATTAACTTTTTTAACATATCAACATAATTTTGGTTAATGATAGGGACAAAAATAAGGTCTATTTGGCGAAATGTCAATAATTAGTTTACTCTTGCCACGGTAAGTTGAAAAAGGTACTTTTGCCCACTTAAATTGAATTCATGAAACAAGTTTTTGTCCTGTTATTTTTCGTTTTGACATTGGTGTCAAATGTTGTCGCTCAAGAGGGTACTAAAACAGAAGCACGTAACTCGCATCAGGATCATATGCTGGTTGATTTCGGCTATGAAACCTTTACAAGTCGCCCTGGTTTTACTGACTTTGAATGGACCAATAATGGATTAAACATTCAATTATTTTATGATAAACTTTTTGGCCAATCGGGCTTTAGTGGGGCTATTGGAATAGGGTTTAGTACACAAAGTTATTATTCAAACAAACAAATTAGAAGAGATACCACGAAAGCGTTTTTGTATTCTGACTGGATAAATCCAGAGACTACGTATGAACGTAATAAGGTTAGTACCTCTTGGTTAGAAGTACCTGTAGAGTTAAGATTTCGGTCTAAAACAGATGATTGGGGATATCGTTGGAAATTCTCTGTTGGAGGTAAAGTAGGTTTCTTATTTGATACGCATGACAAGTTAGTTGACTTGAATGGTGTGAAATATAAAACCTATTATTTCCCTGATATGAATAATGTTAGAGTAGGACTTATTGCTAGAGCTGGGTATGGAAAAGTGAATTTCACTACTTTCTTTTCGTTAACAGAATTTTTCATTCCTGGAAGAGGACCTGAAATGAAACAGGTTTCTATTGCCATCTCGTTAGTTCCTTTTTAAGGATTACCACAAACTTCCGTTTACCAAAAAAATCATCGCTTCATACGAAACTATGAAACCTAAAAACCAGCCTGCAAGGACTTGGTTTAGGGTATGTGAATCTTGCTTTATTCGAGCATAGCCCACGAAACCAGCAAGAAGAAAAAAGCTTACCATTATTGCTGTAGGTACAGGTTGTAATAATTTAGATAAGGCAAATACTACCCCGCCAAACCCAGCAATACCCATCATATGAGCGCTTATTTTCCAAAACAAAGTGATAATTAAGGTAATGGCAACACCTATTACTCCTACACCAACAACGGCTAAAACAATAGGTGGTAAGGTGAATTTCATAAACATATAATACAGTCCAAGAGTATATGCCGCAGCAATACTCATGGGTATAATACGTTCTTTTCGTTGATCTAAATAAAAACTACTCACTTGTTTAGAGTACACTAAATAACCTACCGAAATCAACGGAGCAATTACCGTTAAAACCAGTGCAATTAATAAGAAAAACCACCTTCCATTAGCGGTAATGGTATAGTACAAATAGCTGTTTTTCTGAAAAAGAGTATAAGCCAACATGTATGTGGTAATCAAAACAGGGTGAGTGATGTACGAAATGAATTTTGCTAACCGCATATATTATAATTCTTTACGCAAACGTGCTACAGGAATGTTTAATTGTTCTCTATACTTCGCCACGGTTCTACGTGCAATGTTATAGCCTTTTTCTTGTAGAATATCCATTAAACGTTGATCCGTTAATGGTTTCTTTTTATCCTCATCTTCAATAACGGTATTCAATATGTTTTTTACTTCACGTGTCGAAACTTCCTCGCCATCTTGCGTAGTAAGAGATTCAGAAAAATAATATTTTAATGGATACGTTCCATAAGGAGTTTGTGCGTATTTACTATTAGCCACGCGCGAAATAGTAGAAATATCCATTTCCACAATTTCTGCTATATTCTTTAATATCATAGGCTTTAAATCCGTTTCATCTCCCGATAAAAAGTAAAGCTTTTGATATTCAATAATAGCGTTCATAGTATTTAGCAGCGTGTTTTGACGCTGAACAATAGCATCAATAAACCACTTAGCCGAATCTAATTTCTGTTTCACAAACATCATCGCTTCGCGTTCCGTTTTGTTCACTTCACCTTTTTTACTTTGGTAATCATGAATCATATTAGAATACTGTCTGCTTACCTTTAATTCAGGTGCGTTTCTACCGTTTAACGTGATGTTTATTGCGCCATCATCGATAGTTAGTTGAAAGTCGGCTACCACTACGGTAGAACCTGCTCCACCCATATTACCCGTGCTTCCCGGTTTTGGATTTAGCTTTGTGATTTCATCAATAGCCAGTTTTAGTTGGTCATCGGTAAAATCAAATTTCAACAGGAGTTTGCCGTAATGCTTTTTAGTAAAAGGGTCAAACCCTTCGGTTAATATTTTTGTCGCATTAAGAATGTTTTGATTATCTTGTGGTTTACGCTCAAGTTGTAAAGTAAGACATTCCTTCAGTGAACGGGCGCCAACTCCAGCAGGATCTAAGTCTTGAACAACGGCTAAAACCACTTCAATTTCCTCCAAGGTCACTATTACATTTTGTGAAAATGCTAAATCATCTACAATAGCTTCTAAATCACGTCTTAAATAGCCAGATTCATCTAAATTACCAATAATGTTTTCGCCAATAACTCGTTCTTTTTCGGTTAGTTGTCTTAGGTTAACCTGAACTTTTAATAAATCAGTAAACGATGCTCCTACCGAAATAGGAGTACTTTTCTCTTCGTCATCTTTACTGTGATTAGAGGTATTCAACTTGTAAGAAGGAGTTTCATCATCATCTACATAATCCGAAAAATCAAACTCTTTCTCTGCTTCATCCACCTCATCATATACATCACTGTATTCATCTTCCTGCTCATCCACTTCCTCATCTTCTCTCCCTTCATCCAAGGCCGGGTTTTCTTCTAATTCCTCCTTAATCCTCTGCTCAATTGCAGCGGTAGGCACTTGCAACAACTTCATTAATTGAATTTGTTGCGGTGATAATTTTTGTTGAAGTTTTAACGAGAGATTTTGTCCGAGCATCTATTGATTTTTCTACTTGCTCACGAAGTTAATGGAAATAGTAAGTCTGTAAATAAAAACTGTGCCAAAATTTCTGTTTACAAATAGTATTTGGGCATTCCCGTAATTAAGATTGTATCACGCAGAAATAGGTAGCTAACGGGCCGCGCTTTCCGCACTCGCTTCCGAAAAAAAACGGAGAGCTCAAACAACCGCTACTATCGCTAATGCAAAAAAAAGAATTTGGACATAATTATTGAGTAAATTTATTACTCAATAATTAGCTTAGCGTTTTATTTATTTAAGTTCAATCCCCCTGAATATTCGTTCCTCGTATTCACTTCGCCAAGGGGGAACCTATAATTATAAAATCTAGCAAGATTTCCTAAAAACCATTCTCCCTTAGAGCTGTGCTGTTCTTGTCGAAGTAGGAGGGGGACTAAGGGGGATTGAAAACTCTAACTAAACTTTACATAAGTGAGAGTATACCCTTTAAAATTCCATTATCTTTGCAGCTGCAAAACAGAATCATAATGAGCACATTAAGACAAGAAAAAGTTTCAGAGTTATTACGTAGAGAGTTGAGTACCATTATTCAGCGTGCTGAAGGAGGCGTACTTCCTGGTAAAATGACCACCGTAACCACTGTGAGGATTAGTCCTGATTTGAGTTTTGCAAAAGTCTACTTGAGCATTTTCCCTACGCAAGATTTATCTGAAGATGTCGCGGTTTGGAAAGAAAACGCTTCGCAAGTGCGATTTACCTTGGGTAAAAGCATACGTCATCAATTAAGAATTGTACCTCAATTAGCTTTTTACGGAGATGATTCTTTGGATTATGCCGAAGAGATTGACGAACTTTTGAAAGAGTAACTCCTATTGAATCTTCCTATATTCATAGCAAAACGGTATTTGTTCTCTAAAAAAAAGAAGAGCGTTATTAACCTAATTTCGTTTGTTTCTATGTTTGGCGTTGGGGTAGGAGCCATGGCCTTAATCATCGTGTTATCTGCATTTAACGGTATTAATAACTTGGTAGAAGGGCTGTATTCTAGCTTTGACTCCGAGATTAGAATTGAAGCCATTAACGCCAAAACCTTTGATGATAGTGACGTTTTAAAAACCAAAATTTTAGACATTGATGGAGTGGAATCTCTTAACCGTTCATTAGAAGAAACCGTATTTATTAAATATAAAGAGAGCCAAACTTTTGCCGTTATTAAGGGAGTTGACTCCACTTTTATTACCCAGAGCGGATTAGATAGTTTGATGTGGGCTGGAGAAGCAGACTTGACCGCTGAAAACGGAAACCCAAAACTTATAGTGGGGTATATGGTAGCGGAGAAGCTTGGGCTATTTATTCAGAATGCCTTACAGCCCATTTTTGTATACGCAGCTAAGAACACTAAAAGTAAAAGTGTGAGCATGGAAAACGCTTTTTACATTGAACCTATTTCACCATCAGGTGTGTTTGCCGTGAATCAAGATATTGATACTAAGTATACTGTTGCACCCTTTGATTACGTATCTAATTTATTACAAAAAGAGGGGGAAGTAACCGCTTACGAATTAGCGCTCAACGACCCTAAAAAAATAGAAGTAGTTAAAGAAAAATTGATTCAATTATTAGGTCCGGAGTATTCGGTAAAAACACGATACCAACAAAACGAATTGTTGTACAAAACTAATAACACTGAAAAATGGGCAACGTTCTTAATCTTAACTTTCATTTTACTCATTGCAACCTTTAACGTTATTGGCTCTTTGACCATTTTAATACTGGATAAGAAGAGAGATATTTTCGTTTTACGTGGAATGGGAGCTACCCAAGAAACCATTAAAAGAATATTCTTTTTTGAAGGTTTGCTAATCTCCATTACGGGAGGTTTTGTAGGA
>CAXMPG010000124.1:0-15965 GCA_964195485.1 uncultured Desulfobacterales bacterium | reverse complement strand
ATTCATATCATCCATTCCGTTAATAGGAATTAAATGAATATGCGCATGAGGTACTTCCAATCCAATAACGGTTACTCCAACTCGATTGCAGGAAACAACCAATTCGATCGCTTTCGCCACCTTTTTGGTAAACACCATCATTCTTCCTAATAAATCATCCTCCACATCAAAAAGGTAATCAACCTCAATTTTTGGAACCACCAAAGTATGGCCAACGGAAAGAGGTGAAATATCTAAGAAAGCAAAGAACTCATCATTCTCTGCAATTTTATAAGAAGGAATATCTCCGTTTATTATTTTAGTGAATACAGACGACATAATTATCTACTAATTTCAATAATTTCAAACTTGATTTTTCCAGTAGGCACGGCTACTTCCGCAATTTCACCTACAGAACAACCTAATAAGCCTTTACCAATTGGGGATTTAACAGAAATTTTACCATTTGCCAAATTAGCTTCTGGAGGCGCAACCAATGTGTAAGTCATCTCAGCTCCATTCGCTATATTTTTAATTTTAACTTTAGATAAAATCAATACTTTGGTTAAATCCAAAATAGACTCATCCAAGATACGCGCATTACTAAGCTCATTCTTTAATCGTGAGATCTTTGCCTCCAACATCCCTTGAGACTCTTTAGCCGCATGGTATTCTGCATTTTCTGATAAATCGCCTTTATCTCTTGCTTCTGCGATTTGATTCGTAATAAAAGGTCTTTGAACCTTTTCCATTTCTAATAATTCAGCTTTAGCAGCAGCTAAACCTTCTTCTGTGAAATATGAAATATCTGACATTTTCAATATTTTATTATAACAACACAGTCCCGCTTTATTCAAGCGGGACTGTGTTGCAAAGATTTTAATTTTATTTGCCTTTCGGCATTATTAGTTCATTTCTACAGGTTTAAACGCAAACCAATCGAGTGCGTTCCAGAAAAATTACGCGTAGCTCTGAAGCCATAATCAATATCAAGTGTACTACCCACTTTATTAATTGGCAAAGCAACAGTAATACCAGCAGTAGGACCTGAATAGGCTAATGTGGATAATGTAGCATCAGTAACTTGATCTTCATATAAATATCCTACACGTGCAAGAATAAATTCTCTATACGAATACTCAATACCCACACTAATTTGATCTTTACCAAAAGAGTTCGACATGAAATTTAACGCTGGAGAAATTCTATGCGTTGCTCTAACTCCCGTAGAGTCATAATTTTCTTGTTCTCCAATTAAATAATCATAAGAAATACCGATATTCAAAACAGAAGGAAGCTCTACCCCTTGCGTTCTTTGCTTAACAGTAAATTCTTTATCATCTAAAGAAGTTTTTGTAGCAAAACCATCACCTTCAAATTGAATTTGACCACCAATGTTTTTCAATGCAATACCAAACTTGATATTTTCTTTCTTTCCAGTTACATAACGAATACCAAAATCGAAAGCTATGGCTGACGCTTTAGCGTTTGAAATCCCTTCAGAAACTACTTTGGTGGTAAAACCAGCATAGATACTGTTAGAAAATGCTCTTGCATATGATAAATACGCGGTAGAATATTGCGCATCGAATGTACCAGAACCATCAGGTATATCGGTAGTAGTTTTATAAATATCGCCAAAATCCATTGATTGAAAACCAACAGCGATAACACTACCTTCCCCAATTCTTTGACCGTAACCAATAGAACTAATTCCAATACCTGAACCACCTAACCAAGATGAATAAGTTAAATTGATATCCATCTTTCTAGTCATAGCTAAACCTGATACATTAAGAAATGTAGATTCAACCCCCACAACAGAAGCAGAATTAGCATTTGCAAAACTTCCACTTCTAGCCCATGGATTAACTTTCAGTTGTTCACCACCATTTGAACCAATTCTGTCTTTATTACCCGCCATAAGATTCGGGGCAACAAACATTAATGCTAATGCTACAGAAAACAACTTTACTTTATTACTTTTTATACTCATAATAACTTTATTATAAATCCTTTATTCAAAAAATTACTAAATCTAGAAAGAATCTAAATCTACTGGTCTCATTGCACCAAACCATCTTAAAACAACTTCACCAACTCCAGGAACTTCCACATGTACAATGTACATTCCACTAGCTACTGGAATACGTGCATGATTTTTTAAATCCCATTCTAAGTAAGTAATAGAATCATCTTCCTTTGTAAACTCTCTTACTAACACCCCATTCAATGTATAGATTCTCACTTTACATTTACCTGGTAAGTTTGTAATACGAACTTGGAAATCATTTTTATCTACTTCGTAATCTGAATATGCGTAATATGGATTAGGAACAACTCTAATTCTTCCTAACGCCTCATTCGCAACTTCTGATACATTGGTTTGTGCTTCTAAACCATCAAGAGAGAACTTATACGTTGGACGTCCACCATTAACGGTTTTTGTCACATTGTTTTTGTTATCTGTTCCAGTAGTAGCATCTTGGAACATTTTAACTCCATCCACACCAATAAAGGTTTGGTTTCGAGAATAAACGCTTCCGTTATATACCACAGGTCCCTTTTCTACTAAATACTCATAACCCGCATCTAATACATCACCAATGTCATACTGTTCTCCAGTAGCGTAAGGAGTATGTTTTTTGTTTACACGAAGTTGTACGACTGTTTTGTTAGATATTAATTCCTCATTAAACTCTAGTAATGGAAACCCTATCCACATTGCAGCTCTATAAACGTGCTCAAAATCAGCTTTAACACCGGTACTTAATTTATCGAACATGAATAGACCTTCATCATAAGATGGCATTCTATTCTCTGGGAAATTATAATCTTCTGGTTTAAGGTGTTCACTTTCCTCTACGTCATTATTTCTAAATACATAAATGTAATGTTTACCACCAAAACGAACTCTATTACTCGTTAAACCTTCATATAGTTTATCTGTTGGATTCCATAACATATCTGCACCATTCTCAGAAACAATGTAAGAATCTTCTCCAAAAGCCATATTTAACCTTTCACCGGTCTCGATGTCAATGGTATAACCTGGGAACCAACCCATGCCGTTTGTGCTAATTAAATCTCCTTCAGCCGCGTTATAACCTGCGTCAGCAGATGTAAGACCTGCTTTATCAACAGATGCGTGAGTTCGTGGATCCAATTTAATTGCTCCGCCTTCTGCTAAGGTTGGATCATCTTGCATCTCCAGTACCACACAACGTGTCCATTTAGACTTGTCATTAGTAAATACCACATCAACACCATTCAAGTAAGCTAATTGATAACCCGCATTTAGGTCTTTTCTACCTAGTTCAGGAAGTGCATTAAACATCTTATCAAAGGCAGATTTCTTAGCTGCTTCCGTAGATGCACCACGCGTACCCATAGGCCCGTGAACATTCCATGTTGCCATACGAGCAGGAGTCCAGCTTCCTGAAATTACATTCTCATATACCTCATCTTCATCAATTGGAAAACCATCACGACTTCCGTTCCCGTCAATGAATACATCATAATCCATTTGACCTTCTTCTCCATCCTCTGCATTTACACCTGAACGAATCCAGTTCTGTGCGTTATTACCATCGGTATTAGGAACTCCTGACAACCATGGTTTATCAAAATCTTCATACACTACATTAGCACCAATAAATCCATTATTGAATTTATCATACCATGCATTATCTACATCCTTAACGGTAACAGAAATACCTAGTTCTGGAAGTAGTTCTTCCTTTTGACTGGTAATATATGATTTTGAAAAAATAGTATCCGTTCCAATTTCTCCACCTAATAAGATCCAATATCTAGAAGGATAAGTTTCTCCTAACTCAATAGAATCCTTAAACAAGATAGAGTATTCTCCACCCTGAATTTGTAATGGATCAATAACTTTAATCTCAATAGGCGTGTTGGTAGTTCCAGGAACATTTCCTACAACATATTTAGGATTGGCTACTTTGTATGGAGCTCCGCTCATGGCTTCATCAATACTTGCTTGATCCATCACTAAGAAGTGCCCGTTATTACCTAACCCTTCGGTTCTAACTACAGGAACGAAATCGCCAAAACTAGAATTCAATATCGTTCCTTCATTTTGCATTTCTGTTTTATGAGGAATACCTGAATACCTGATAATTGGTCCTGTTGGTGCTTTTCTACTTGGTAAGTACGAAGTTTTTTGTCCGTCTAATGCAGAAGCATCCACTTGATTATACGTTTTATAATTATTGTGAGAGTAAGCAATAGCCATATAGTAATATGTTCTATAGTTAACTAGCACACGGTCTCCATCAGCGAAGAAATCTTCCGTTAGTGAGAATGTTTTAAAGATACCATCGTTTTCCGCATTATCTACTCTTAACTCTGGTACAACAGCTTCTAAATCTAAATCGAATCTGTAATTAATCAATCTCTCTACGCCATCTTTAATATCACATTGAAATACTAACCTAGCCTTATCATTATCATATAAATCAGCCGCAGAAATAGATGCATCTCTTAATTGAAATACTTGATATCCTTGGAATCTATAACTTTTATATTCTGTAGCTAATGAATCAAATAAAATTGGATCCGTTGATTTTAGAACGTAATCTCCATTTTCATCTTGAATAGAATCAGTTGGCGCAACAATAAACGGATCAACTTCAAAATAATCATCATTTTTGTTATTTCCACCTACATTATCTAATTGGAAAATTAACTGCTTATCCATTTCGTTAATGCTAACAACAGGAGCATCAGGACCATCTAGTAACTGGAAACAGTTATCAAATAAAGCCTGCGTTTTTGTATCTGCTTGCTTCATTGCTTGAACAGATGCCGCAGCACCACCAGAAGTAGCTTGAGCCCAAACAACACCAACAGTAATATTATTAACCGCTCCAGGAGCTAAGGCAAAAGGACCTGCAGATTGAACAAATCTTCTATCATCAGGAGAATTACCTGCAGAAACTTCCGTCCATGCTGCTTGCACAGTTCCACTGGTACCCCATCCTTTTGGATCAGTATCATCAGGAAACATAAAGTCAGCGTCAACAAATGGTTGAATAACACCCCCATTTTGATGACCTGTTCCACCATAGTACATTCTAGAATTATCCTTCCAGAAACTTCTTAAATAATTATAATAGTGGGTTGCAACCTGAGGATCAGATGTGGGAAGACCTGGGGCTTCATTAGTGAAATATAAGAATGCTCTCATACCTAATCTTTCATTATCTACTATACCATCACCATAACCAACACCACTACCACTGTATACAATACCATCATCAGCTATTGCATCAGAGTAAGTTGAACATAAACAGTTATCCTTACCGTCACTATCTTGGAAAGGGCCTTGAAAGAAATCTACTCCTAAAGCAGGTGGATTAGCTCCATATCCTGGACGTCCAGCAGCATCATCATCAAACTCATCTCCATTAAAAACAAATCCTAAACCTCTTTCTACATCACAACCAACATAATCATCAGCCGCATTTCCTAAATCTGGATCCACAAAAAATCCGAAGTAAGTATCTCTTAAATCAAAAGAAGAACGATTAATTAACTCATAGTTATAAAAGGTCATATTATTCACCTCATCATTAGTAGCAAAAGAAAATGCTTGTGCACGAATCTCCATACCAATGGATTGCCCACCTGATTCCGTGTGAATATTTCCTTTATCATTAAAAATCCACCATAAATTTTCATCACCGTAGACATTAACTAACTGTCCTTGACAGTCTACATTTCCAGATAAATCGTAGCCAGGATAATCACCATTATTATAATCATAAAAACCATCACCATCTACATCAATAAATGGCGCTAAATAAGCATCCTCATCTTTAGATTGGTCACCGTGAGCTGGCCAAGTTTTAATAAAGTCAGGAATTTTATAGTCATTGTCAGGATTTTCAAAATTTTGAACAAAAGCATCTACTTCCGTTCTAGTACTTTTAAAATGCACATCCCATTGATCACAAGTTGATGGATCAATTTCAGCAGTAACTGTGCTTAACGGCCCAGTCCAAAAATCCATACCTACTTGACGAAATCTTAAAGCTGCAACCTTTAATTGACCAGAAGCATCTCTACCACCTAACCAAAGTGAACCTGCAAACAAAGAAGTTTTACCTGATCCTTTTGGAATCTCATAACGAGGTACACCAACTAAATCCCACCACATGTCACCACCGGTTTGAATTAATGCTCTAACGTTATTAATAGATAATTCATTTGAGTTTACTGGTGGCGCACAGTTTGCAGCTGTAGCATCTCCCGTAGGCTGTCCTGATCTTTTTGCTCCTCCCTGGTATTCTCTAGCATAAGAGAACGTAGAGATTAACACCGCCATAACGGCTAATATGGTGATTTTAAATTTCATAGTATTTGTTTCTTTAACCATAATTTCTTTGACTAAATTTTTATATCTAATTACACCGATTAAAAAGTAACAAGAACTCCTATTCTAGTTCTTCTTGGTAAGTTGTAATTATTTGGGTTATTAACTTTCATTGAGTATTGATTTCTAAATGAGTCTTCATCCAATTTAGATTGAATATCATTTTGATATCTAGCATCCGTTAAATAACCATCATCATCCGCTTCACCGGTAAATCTATAAATTGATCTAACATTTAAAGTATTAAACACATTAAACACCTGCATGTAAATATTCATACGCATTTTATGCTTGCTATCTTCTTTACCTAAAAGAATGTCTTTATCAATTCTAAAATCCATTTTAGACTGCCATGGCAATCTTGAACCATTTACCGAACCTTGTAAAGTAGAAGTCCCTGTTGGGGTAATAAACGCTTCACCGGTAACAAAGTTTTGTCTAGAATAAGGAGTACCTGAACCAATATTGAAAATAAAGTTAGCACCTACACCTTTTAACCATTGAGCGTTAGCTGGGCCACCCCAATCTTTACCCATTCCAAAACGGTAATCAAAGTTAGCCACAATGTTGTGACGTTGATCGTAGTTAAACGGAGACGTATTTCTTAAACTTTGTTTTCCTGATCTCACCAAGTTTTGCGCACTAAATGCGTCAGAACCTGTACCAGATGCAAATTGCAGCGTATAAGAAGCTGTAATTCTAATATTTTTGGTTCTTCTCAAATCATATGATAAAATCAAACCTTTTACTGTACCAAAATCAATATTCCCATAACTCATGTAAGTTCTAGGATATGCATTAGTTAAACCAACAACCTGCACCATATCTCTTAACTCTCTGTAAAAAGCTTCTACCGTAATAGAAGAGTTACCGGTAACTACTTGTTTAAAACCAACGGCATAATCAATAGTTTGAGAAGGCTTCAGGTTTGGATTACTAATTGGGTTTGAATTTGAAGCCGCATCCATGTAATAGTAATCAATAACATTCAATCTAGCCGCAGAACCTTGTCCGTTTGCAGTAGGTCTTCTTGTTAATACATCATAATGTGCAAAGAACAATGCATCGTCATTAATTGGGAATGAAAATGCGATACGAGGCATGAAGTTCACTTGAGGAGTATAATCTTCAAAAGAATTCACAGTAATATCAGATGATCTTGTATTGTCTTTATCTACTAATAAAGGCGCAATTCCTGAAGCACCAACTAAAGTACTAGAGTTAGCAATTTCAACACCTTCTTTATTGTACCACGTATTTCCATCACGATACCCAACGATATCTGTAGGATTTTTCACATCATCCACATACACTACATAATCAGAACCAATGTTACCAGGAATGGAATATCCTTCTACACCACCAGCTAAATCTTGTGCTTCCGTCTCACCTGCTTTTACAGTAGGAAATAAAACATACTCATCCTTTAATACACTTTGATTTAAATCCAATCTATCTACACGTAAACCTACGTTAAATACTAAATCATCAAAAGCATACTTATCTTGAATCCAACCAGAAACATAATTTGGACGGAAAGCATCCACTGGACGCATATAATTTCCAAACTCATCTGTTTTCTCAAAGAAATCGTTTAAAGTTGACCCTTCTGTAGTTTGATTTCCATAGGCATCATACCCATAATAACTCACTAAGCTATTACCACTATTTAATAATTCTGAAGGACTAAAGAAATCTAGACTCAACTCATCAGGAGTAAGATTATTGAAATCAACAAAATCATTTCCATCTGTCGCTAAACCAAGGTTATTACGCACATTATAATCAAAAAACGATTGTGCATCTTCATTAATCTCCCCTCTATACTCTCCAGGAGCCGCATTTAATCGATCATAAGAAACCGTAGTAGCTGTTTGCTCATTCGTTAAATAAGGATTCATCACATCCAAGTTTTGTAAGTGAGAGTTCATTCTCAAGTTTCCAATAGTCCAAAGACCACGAGGAGCAATTCCATAGGCTCTTAAAACTCTTTGCTCATATTCAAAACCTACAGAAAATGCATGCTCTTTAATATCAGCAGAACCCATTAAACTCACACGGTATTGTTGCGTTTTTTCTTTCCTCACAGAGTTTGAAACAGCAGCGTGACTATTATACATTCCATATACATCTTTTGGTGCAGTTCCATTTATATAACCACCGCCATTTAAAATGTTTTCTTGATTTCTTAAAAAGAAATTTGACTCGGTTCCGTCAATTCGTCCATCACCGTTTTCATCATTAGATGCTTTATCTCTATCGTAAACTGGATTCCCTTGGTCATCATAGCCTTCCCATCCAAAAATTCCATAATAATTAGAAGTATACGCTGTCATACCAGGATTTAAATCACTTGGATTGAAGCCAATTAATGTATCCTCAAACGTTTGCTGTACATTATAAGAACCTTGAGTTACCCAACCTTCACCTGCGCCCAAATAAAGAGAGTCACCAGCTAATTGAGTTAATTCATATTGTCTTTGTTGAAATCTCTCAAACTGACCTACATATCCATAATCGAAATAATTCTCCCCATGTACTGCATCTGCACGTTTTACATTCGTTTCATTATATCCGAATTGAATACTATAAAATGCGTTTTTAATACTCGATTTATTTTCTTCTTTACCATCTGTATTTGTAAATCTCTGAACAAAACGTCCAAATACACGCCAGTTGTTCAAGTCATTTTGCGCATTATGTGCGGAGTTGTATAGCGAGTTATTATAGTTCCCAGCTCTACTAGTTGCACCTCTATTTCTGTTTGAATTATACGACCCACCAAAAGTTAAGTTAGTCGTTGGACCCGTATTGAAATCTAACTTTCCATTTACAACATAATTACGGCTAGCAACATTTTGCTTGGTTTTCACTTTCTCAAAAGAATCACTACCTAATAGCTCTGCTCTTTGCACTGTTTGACCAAACCCAGGTAAAATTAGTACTGGATTAGCTTCTAAATCTGCTAAAACATCATCTTTCACTTTCCATACGCCAACTGCAGATGGTGATCTATCTACTACGTGCGTAAAATTACCTGAAACAAAGAATCCAATTAAAGGAGTTGTTGTTGCTTTCCCTGTAGAGTCTTTCTTCATTAATAATGGACCAGACAGAGAACCCTCTACCACATTGTATCCATAAGAATCTAAACCAACCATGTCATCTCCAACTTTAAATCCAGAAGTTAAATACTCTACCGAACCGAAGTATTTTGCGGAAGGGCCTTTTGTAGTAATACTAATTACCCCACCGGTTACATCACCGTACTGAGCTGGCAAACCACCTGAGATTACTGAAATCTCACCAATCGCACCCTTAGGTAAATTAGAAGAACCAACTACTTTCATACCATCAATAATGTACACATTATCATCTGTACGTGCACCACGAATATTCAGGTCACCAGAACCATCATCTGAAGAATAAACACCCGCAGTATTTTTCGCAACATCAGTTGCAGAACGTACCGCCATATTCTTGAAGTCTTCTTCAGATACCGTATGCTTTACAGCAGTGTTACCCTTATCAATAAGTTTGTTTTTATATGTCTTAACCACAAATTCCTTCATCTCAATGGAAGTACTTTCCATTTTAACGTCTACGAACTTTGTTTCTTCCGAAGTAATTTTAATACCAACCAATGCCATTGGTTTGAACCCAACAGAAGAAGCCTTCAAAGTATATGTACCTGGGGGAATTGGTTTAATTGTATAATTACCATCAAAGTCACTTTGACCACCGGCAATTTGGACGCCATTTTTTTCTAAGACTATATTAACAAAAGGCATTGGCTCGCCTTTTTCTTTATCAATAATCTTCCCCTTTATCTCACTTTGACCTGCTTGAGCTAATGCCCCAACAGAAACTACAACTGCAAGAATGAATAACGATAGTAACTTTTTTAACATAGTTTAATATTTAGTATCTCGAAACGTATTTTTCCCAAAATTTAAGTGCGTAAAGATATGTATTTAACATACTTCTGCAAATATATTTTAAACACCATAACCTTATTGATTATCAGTATTTTAAGTGTTAGTTAGAGGTGTTATTTTTAATCAAATGTTAAAAAAGTAAAATATGAAGGGCAATTACCCTATTTCCACTTTCTGAAAATCTGATGTTTTTCAACACTTCAATTTCAGTTCAGACCTCATTTTTATTGAATAAAATTGAGTCCTAAAACTTACTAGTTTCGGCAACAATTAACTAATAAAACACTAGTCAGAAAACCTATCGAAACTGGAAAGTTGTACTTCCGCTTAAATTCACGAAATAAAATCTATTTGGTTGGGTTTAAGATTTTTTAAGATTTACGTCACACCCCTTCAAAAACAACAGGAATCAACTCTAAGCATTATAAATCAACAGGTTGAGTTTAATTAAAATCAAGAATAATAAATAGATAAAAAGCCAATAACTAGTACTGCGGGCGATCTAAAATAGTACTACTTATAACCATTTGACGCAAATCAAGCTCAAGTTCTGAGTCCTCGGAGGCAGAATCAGTTTGATAAGAAACATCATCACTTAACTTCACGTTTTTATCTCTAGTTATCCCACTATGAGATGCGGATTCTTCTGAGTAACCTTCATAAGATTGTTTATCAACCTCTTCTGCAGTATACTCAGAAACGTAATCTTCTTTAACTTCCATATCTCCGGTTACAAATTCATTTTGTTTTGCCTCCGTTTCTACGCCATATTTTTCTTCAAATTGAGAAATTAAGTCCCCAACTCCCCAAGAAGCGTCACTATTTTGAACCTCTTCTTGCTGACCCTCTAAAGCTTCTTTTTCTGCTTTTCTTTTCTTTTTAATCGCGTTAAAAACGAAAGAAATCAACATAAAAAGTGCGGCTATCCAAATCTTACTATCTCCTGCCATAACTTATCCTCTTCTAAACCATTTTTTATAGAACGGCTCTCCCTTGGCCCCTCTATTTCTATTGGATTTATTCTTATTCTGTTTCATCGACTTTTTTGTCGTTTTAGACTGTCGTTTCAAGTAATCTTTTTTTGCTTTTTCTTGGGCCTTTAATGCTTGTTTTTCTTGTTTAGCTCCATTTTTTTCTTGTTCCTTTCTAGAAGGTGGTTTTTCTCCTTTTGTTTGCGTTAACGCAACTGAAGGCAGTAACATCAAACCCATAACAAACAAAACCTTTTTCATTAGCTTATAAAAACTCATGCGCAAATCAATCCGTTTTTTTTGGCTTACCAAAACCCATTTACAACAATAAAAAGATAACGTACTTTTGCAATAAATTATCCTCACAAAGGTTATTTATTTTTTCGAGCAATAAAAGTGAAATGTAAACAGATGAAGATAAACACCATCAAATTAGCTTTGGTCCTTTTAGCACTACCGTTTTTTTCGGAGTGTTCAAAAACAGATCCTAACAACGTTATTCCAAATGTTTTTGTGGATGTTACCATTAATATCAACGAACCTAGTTCATTTAACTTACAGCCAATTGGTGGGTGGGTGTATTTCAACGGAGGCTCAAATGGACTGGTTATTTACCATTCAAATGCGGATGAGTTTAAATGCTACGACCGACATTCTACGTATGATGTAGCCTCGTGGTGTCAAGTTAGTGTAGACTCCAGTAATTTTTATTTAAACGACACATGCAGCGCATCTCAATTTTCCATTTTTGATGGGTCGGTTACTCGCGCACCTGCAAACATTCCTTTGAAGCAATACCCCACAACATTTGATGGAACTTTCGTACACATAAGAAATTAGGCCATAAAAAAATCCCGATGAAAATTCATCGGGATTTTTTTATTCTATAATAATTATTGATAACGGATTCAAATATTAAGCCCGTAAAATAATACTAGTATCTGTACTCGTGTGGCTTATAAGGACCTTCCACAGTTACGCCAATATATTGCGCTTGCTCTTGACTTAAAACCTCTAATTCTACGCCAATTTTAGCTAAGTGTAAATTAGCTACTTTTTCATCTAAGTGTTTGGGTAGCGTATATACTTTATTCTCATATTTCTCTGGAGTACACCAAAGTTCAATTTGCGCTAAAGTTTGATTTGTAAATGAATTAGACATTACAAATGATGGATGACCGGTAGCTAAACCTAAGTTCACCAATCTACCTTCCGCTAAAAGAATAATATCTTTACCATCTATAGTGTACATATCTACTTGAGGCTTGATAGTGTCTTTACTTGCACCATGATTATCATTTAACCAAGCCATATCAATTTCATTATCAAAATGACCAATGTTAGCTACGATACATTTGTCTTTCATGGTCTCAAAATGGCGACCAACAATGATATCTTTATTTCCAGTAGTTGTAATTACAATATCAGCTTCTAAAATGGCATTGTCCATTTTTTTAACTTCAAAACCTTCCATTGCCGCTTGTAAAGCACAAATTGGGTCGATTTCAGTTACAATTACTCGTGCTCCAGCACCACTAAACGAGGCTGCAGTTCCTTTACCCACGTCTCCGTAACCAGCAACAACAACAACTTTACCCGCTAACATAATATCAGTAGCTCTACGAATTGCATCTACGGCAGATTCACGACATCCGTACTTGTTATCAAATTTAGATTTAGTTACCGAATCATTTACGTTGATGGCTGGCATCACTAATGTTCCGTTCTTTTCTCTTTCAATTAAACGATGAACACCTGTAGTAGTTTCTTCTGATAAACCGTTAATAGCTTTTGCTAATTCAGGAAATTTATCAAAAACCATATTGGTTAAATCACCTCCATCATCCAGTATCATATTTAATGCTTGACCACCTTCAAAACCTTTTAAAGTTTGCTCAATACACCATTCAAACTCTTCTTCGTTCATTCCTTTCCAAGCAAATACTGGAACTCCAGTAACCGCAATTGCAGCTGCTGCTTGATCTTGAGTTGAAAAATTATTACATGATGACCATGTAACATCCGCTCCAAGTGCCGTTAAAGTTTCAATTAAAACAGCCGTCTGGATAGTCATATGTAAACATCCTGCAATACGAGCACCTTTCAATGGTTGCTCATCTTTGTACTCCTCACGAAGCGACATTAAGCCTGGCATTTCGGCTTCAGCCAAAATAATCTCTTTTCTTCCCCAAGCAGCTAGAGAAATATCCTTTACTTTGTAATTATCTGTTTGATCCATTCTAATTTTGTTTTAAAAACGAGTGCAAAGATAGCTTTTCAATGAAATTTATAAGAAACAATACGCTCTCAAATGGTTCACGGTTAGTTATAGCGGTATTAGATATGGATATTATTAACCATCTGTGGGATATCAAGCTCAATCCTGAAGAGTTAAACAAGTACCGTTCTATCACTAATGAGAAACGAAAGTGTGAGTTTCTCAGTATCCGTAAATCAATCCAAACTATCTATAACGAGGATGAATACATTACGTATTCTCCTAATGGGAAACCGAATCTAGCGATATCAGGACATCGAATTTCTATTTCACATTCCAAAGGGTTATTAGGTATAATTACGCATCCTACGGTAGAAGTGGGAATTGACTTACAGCACGAATCACCAAAAATCATTAAAATCAAAAACAGGTATATGTCGCCCGATGAATTAGAATCCACTACCGGAGACGAATGGCAACTATTAACCTATTGGTGCGCTAAAGAGGCATTATATAAGTATTACTCTAAAGGAAATGTAGAATTTAGTCAAAATCTATTTGTTTCGCCATTTACCCTTGAAAAGTCTGGAGCTCTCCTAGGAAAAATTCATATGCCTGATATGCATACGCAGCTGCCGATGGGTTACGAGGTTATTGAAGATACCATGGTGGTATACACTTTGGAAGATGATTAACCGAACCTAAAAAGGCGTTTGATAATTTGTGATAACTCCCAATAAAATTTTGATAAGGCGACAATCAAAAATCCTTATACTTGCAGTATGATTCTAAAGAACATAGAACATAAATCAAAGAACAATCAAAAGCAATTAGCTGTTCTCATTGACCCCGACAAGGGAAAGCGTGAGCACTTGGCTAAAATTGCTGCTATTGCTAATGAAGCAAAAGTGGACGTGTTTTTTGTAGGAGGTAGTTTAATGGTTGGTAACGAAATGGCTGAAACCATTAATACGTTAAAATCATTATCTGATATTCCTATTGTTCTTTTTCCAGGAAGTCCTTCCCAAGTATGTGATAAAGCGGATGGGATTTTATTTTTATCGTTAATCTCAGGTAGAAACCCAGATTTACTAATTGGTCAGCAAGTAATTGCGGCTCCAGCTATTAAACAATCTGGTTTAGAGGTTTTACCTACTGGATATATGTTAATTGACGGAGGAAGACCTACCACAGCATCTTACATAAGTGCAAGTCAACCAATACCGGCAAACAAACCTGAAATTGCAGCTGTAACAGCTATGGCAGGTGAAATGCTAGGATTAAAAATGATTTATGCGGATGCCGGAAGTGGCGCTGATAATGCCGTGAGTCCGGAAATGATTTACGCTATTAAGAAAGTTACTTCAACGCCACTAATTGTGGGTGGAGGAATGAAAACTGCGGAAGATGTAGCCAAGGCATTTGAAGCCGGTGCTGACATTGCCGTTGTTGGAAACGCTTTTGAAGATAACCCAGAATTGTTGGGTGAAATTGCAGCAGTTCGGTTTGCAAATTCCTGAGACCTCAACCCTTCATAATTTTCGCAAATCGATATATTAGATAAATCCTATATTTGCACCCTCACTGCTTTCTTGCTTCCGTAAGAAAAACCAATATTATGTTGATGAATAGATTTAAAAAGGGCGTTATTTTAGGTATTATTCGACCAGAAGAAACACAAGAAATAATTGATCCCTTGACGGAACGTTTATTTAATGGAATGACTTCGGAAGAGAGGCTTTCTTACTTAGAAAACATGGTTCCTAAATTTGTGAAAATGGCATTTTTAGGATTAAAAGGTCAGGAGAAAGCAGATGCTTCAAAACAATTAATGGATAAACTAATTACACAGGTGACGGAAGTAAATACCATTGAAGTGAAATGGTTAGAGACACCCGTAGACCAACGTGCAGAAATAAATTGCTGCTAGAAATTACTAAATAAGAAATTATGTCAGAAGGAGATTCGTGCGATATCAATGCTAAAGACAGTTCTTGCTGTTCTGCACCAGTAACAGAAGTGGCCAAAGATTTAAAATCACATTGGGACAAAGCATATAGCAATAGTCCTATTTACAAATTAGGTTGGTTTGAAACTGATTTATCTCCGTCATTAAAACTTATTGAAAAAGCTGGAATTGACAAATCAGCTAGAGTTCTTAATATTGGAGCCGGAAGCACTACTTTGATTGATACATTATTGGATATGGGATTTGAGAATCTCATCGCTACCGATATCAGTCCAGTTAGCTTAGAAAGTATTGAAAAACGTGTTGGAACTGGAAAAGTAGAAATGATAGTTGACGACCTGACTAATGCTACAAAATTGAGTGAAATAGAGCCTGTTGATTTATGGATTGACCGCGCTGTTTTGCACTTCTTTACAGAGGAAAAAGACCAAACCGCCTATTTTGAATTATTAAAAAAAACCATCAAGACAGGGGGATTTGCATTAATTGC
>CAXMPG010000123.1:0-26014 GCA_964195485.1 uncultured Desulfobacterales bacterium | reverse complement strand
TTAGGGTATTATCCTATTGGTGGAGGAACGTTCAATCATAATTATTTTGAAGGTTCTATTGACGAAGTACGTATTTATAATCGGGCTCTAACCCTTCCTGAAATGCAACTCATTTGTGATATTAATTATGTGGACCCCGTATTGGGAATGCCTCGAGTATCAAAGGATACCATTGTTTGTGATAGCACTTTCTTGACGCTAAATGCCATTCCTGATACTGGAACAGTGTATTGGGAATCACCTCAAGGAACTATTGTTGGTTCTGGAGGCTCTTATGGTGCCTTGATAACTCAAAGTAGTACTTTTTATGTTTATTCCGTTTTGAATGGAATTACCAGTGATACTGCGGTGATAAATGTAGGCGTAAAAAATTGTGCTTCTTTTCCGGCAGGACCTGTCTTTTCTGATGCGGCTTTATGTGAAGGGGCAATTTTACAATTAATAGCTTATCCAGATAGCGGAATAGTTCATTGGGATAGCCCGTTGGGAACTGCGGTGACATTAGGTAACACCTTTACTATTAACGTAACCCAAACCGCTCTGTACTTTGTGTATGTTCAGTATTCTACTGGAAATAGTGATACCAGTTCATTTAACGTAACCATGAAAAATTGCAGCAATGTAATTCGTATCCCAATTGCGCCAAATGACACCCTAGTTTGTGAAGATACAGAGGTCATATTTAAAGCTTTTCGTGATACTGGAACGGTATATTGGACAAGTGAGCAAGGAGTAATTCTGGATACGGGTACAACAGTAACCCTATCGGTAACTACCGATACTCGTATTTATTTATACAATGAGGTGAGCGGACAAAGAAGTGATACTGTGTCTTTTTATATCTCTACTACAGAGTGTGGCGATGAAATATTCCCTAATGTGTTTACTCCAAACGGAGACGGGTTAAATGACTATTTGTATTTCACTATTCCAAATGCGACTTGTTTTACCGCCAGTATTTATAACCGTTGGGGAGTCTTGGTTTATGAAATGAGTGAGATAGAGTTTGCTTGGGATGGGTTTGTGCAAAATACCGGAGAACCTCTGCCAGATGGCGTTTATTTTTATACCGTTACGTATTGCGTTAGTGATGCTGTTGAGCAACAAAAGCGCGGGTCCATTATGCTTATTAGGTAATGAATATTAGCTACGTATGGCTTCTACAGGGTCTTTTTTAGCTGCTTGCCAAGCTGGAATTACCCCTGCAATTATCCCAATAACAACAGATATAGAAATACCTAAGCTGATATTACTTAGGGTTAAAATAACCTCATATTCAGTCGTTAAATTAACAACTATCGCTAAAACCCCAATCAACAATAACCCAATGAGACCTCCTATTAAGGATAGGATGACGGACTCACTTAAAAATTGAAAAAGAATAAACCCATTTTTTGCGCCTAACGCTTTTTGAATGCCAATAATTTTGGTTCTCTCTTTTACCGAAACAAACATGATGTTCGCAATACTAACTGCTCCAACAATAATAGAGAACCCTCCAATAACGGAGCCTAGTACGTGAATAAATCCAAAAAAGCCGTCAAACCCTTCAGAAATAACACTAATTTCATTTAAAGCAAAATCACTTTTCTCCTTAGGTCTTAACCTTCTTTGAGAACGCATTATTCCTGTTAATTCATCTTTTAGAAGGTTGTTATCTACCCCTTCTTTGGCTTTAACATATATAGTTGGGTCTGCACTCCTGGACCTAACATTTACCATGGTTTTAGCATAGTTTAGGTTTAAAACGACATACGGGTCTAATGAAAAGCCAATCATACTCTCGCCCTCCCTTTTAAAGGTGCCAATGACTCTAGCTTTCCTTCCACCAATTTTTATTACTTTACCAACGGCTGGTGTAAACCCAAATAAGTCTTTTGCAATTTGGTCGCCTAAAAGGCAAACGTTACTCCCGCTTATAATTTCTTTCTCCGTAAAATACCTGCCTTTTTCAACTTCAAAATTTCGGACCTCGTCATAACCTTTTGATGCGCCAATAATAATGGTTTGTTCTACGCTGTTTCGGCTAAATTTCACGGTTCTAGCAAAATTGCAGGTATAGGCACTTCCACCAGAGAGTGACGATTGTTCTGCAATAGCTACTTGCTCTTCTGGACTAGGGTATGGTCTGGCCATATAGTCCCACCAATTGTATGCTCCTCCAAATTGCCAAGGCCATTTTTGTACAAAAATTACGTTGTCGCCTAAATCCTCAACGCTACTTCTAATCTTTAATTCTAAAGAATCAACCAGCGTAAAAACGGTGATAATTGAAAATATACCAATGGTTATTCCTAAAAGCGAAAGAATAGTTCTCAGCTTATTTGTTGTTAATGCGTTTAATGCAAATGCAACACTCTCTCTAAATAGTTTAAGATATATCTTCATATCAGAAGCAAAACTAAATCAGTAAGGCGTTCATACTACACCGCCTGTAAAGTGATACTGGCTTTTGTCACAATAAATGGGTGCTGAATTTTGTGGTTTTTATGAAATCAGAGTTTGATGAGGTGTAAAAGAGGTTTGAAATTGACGTGATTTATGGTTTTTGATACGTCTAAAACCCAATAAAAAGTTAGCAAAAAAACATGTTAAAAACACGTTGAAAAACGTAATTTTTTCTGACTTTTGCACGTTGTCTTTCGGGTAGCAATTTGTTAAAATTGTTACTACTTCAAAAAAACACATAGGGGATGTCTGTAAAAATCAAAACTGCTTTAATATCAGTATTTTATAAAGATGGTTTAGGGCCAATTGTAAAGGAATTAAATGAACAAGGAGTTCGAATTTTATCTACGGGAGGAACCCAGAAATTTGTAGAAGAACTCGGAATCCCAGTTACACCTGTTGAAACCCTTACCGGATACCCATCAATTTTAGGTGGAAGAGTGAAAACATTGCACCCTGCAGTTTTTGGTGGAATTCTTTCTAGAAGAGAATTAGAAAGCGATAAAAAACAACTCGAAGAATATAAAATTCCAGAAATTGATTTGGTAATTGTGGATCTTTACCCGTTTGAGGAGACTGTTGCTTCTGGAGCAGACGAACAAGATATTATTGAGAAAATTGATATAGGTGGCATATCTTTAATTCGTGCAGCAGCTAAGAATTTTAAAGATGTGATGATTGTTTCTTCTAGAAACCAATATGAAGATGTTTTAAATGTAATCTCTGAAAATAACGGAGAGACAAGTATCGAAACGCGTAAGCGATATGCCGGTGAAGCATTTGATGTTTCTTCTAATTACGATACGCATATTCATGCTTATTTTAATCCAGAATCAAACGCATTAAAAATAAGTGATCAAAACCAAAATGTTCTTCGTTACGGAGAGAATCCACATCAAAAAGGATATTTCTTTGGTAAGTTAGATGAGCTTTTCGATAAGAAGAACGGTAAAGAGTTATCTTACAACAATTTATTAGATGTAGATGCTGCGGTTTCGTTAATTGCAGATTACGATGAATGTACGTTTGTGGTGATGAAGCACAACAATGCATGTGGAATAGCATCAAGAGGTACGGTGGCTGAAGCTTTTAATGATGCTTTAGCTGGTGATCCTACTTCTGCTTTTGGTGGAGTGCTAATCGCAAATAGAGAGATTGATTTAGCTACGGCTACTGAGATAGATAAAATATTTTACGAAGTAGTTATTGCGCCTTCTTTTAGCGAAGAAGCAATTGCTTTATTATCGGCTAAAAAGAATAGAATAATTTTAGTTCAAAAAGAGGTGGAGGTAGCCAATAGAATGGTGAGAACTGCTTTGAATGGTTACTTAGTACAGGATAGAGATGTAAGTACGCAAGTTGCTGACGACTTGAAACTAGTGACTAAAGTAGCGCCAACATCAGCGCAGGTAGAAGATTTATTGTTTGCGAATAAATTAGTGAAACACACAAAATCGAATACCATTGTTTTAGTTAAAAACGGACAATTAATGGCGAGTGGAACGGGACAAACATCACGAATTGATGCCTTGAAACAAGCGATAGTAAAAGCGAATTCATTTGGGTTCGATTTAAATGGAGCCGTAATGGCTTCAGATGCATTTTTTCCATTTGCGGATAGCGTACAAATTGCAAACGAAGCGGGAATTAATACCGTGATTCAACCAGGAGGTTCAATTAAGGATAATTTAAGTATTGCGTATTGCGATGAACATGGAATGTCAATGGTAATGACTGGTGTTCGCCATTTTAAACATTAAGAAATTGCGTTAACGCGCGGATTAACACATAAGATTAAATGGGATTATTTGATTTATTTACACAAGAAATAGCCATTGATTTAGGTACGGCAAATACCCTTATCATTTATAATGATAAGGTAGTTGTTGATGAGCCTTCAATAGTGGCAATTGATAGAACTACAGGTAAAGTTCTAGCGGTTGGAAAACAAGCGCAACAAATGCACGGTAAAACGCATGAGAATATTAAAACCATTCGCCCATTGAAAGATGGTGTGATTGCTGATTTTCACGCGGCTGAGCATATGATTAGAGGAATGATTAAAATGATTCCTTCTAAAAATAGGTTTTTCACACCATCTCTTAAAATGGTAATTTGTATTCCTTCAGGAATTACAGAGGTTGAAAAACGTGCGGTACGTGATAGTGCTGAACATGCAGGAGCAAAAGATGTATACTTAATTCATGAGCCTATGGCGGCTGCAATCGGTATCGGTATTGATGTAGAAGAGCCAATGGGAAACATGGTTATTGATATTGGTGGTGGTACTTCTGAGATTGCAGTAATTGCGTTAGGAGGTATTGTGTGTGATAAATCTATTCGTGTTGCCGGAGATGAGTTTACTAGTGATATTGAAGAATATATGCGTAGACAGCATAACATCTTAATTGGGGACCGTACTGCAGAGCAAATTAAAATTGCCGTAGGAGCAGCTACAATGGAATTGGATAATCCACCAGAAGATTATGCCGTACACGGTAGAGATTTAATGACTGGAATTCCCAAAGAAATCAAAGTAACCTATTTAGAAATTGCTCAAGCCTTAGATAAATCTATTTCTAAAATTGAAGAAGCAATCTTAAGCGCGTTAGAGATGACTCCTCCAGAATTATCAGCAGATATCTATAAAACGGGTATTTATTTAGCGGGTGGTGGTGCAATGCTTCGTGGGTTGGATAAACGTATTGAGCAAAAAACTAAACTACCTATCCACATTGCAGATGATCCGTTAAGAGCGGTTGCAAGGGGTACAGGTATCGCATTGAAAAATGTAGCTAATTTGGTATTCCTAATTAGATAATAGGTTCGTTTACTGAATATGCTTCTCTTTTTGAGAAGGCGTATTAAAATACCAGTTATGCGTAATGCGAAAACTGATAGAAGTCTTACAGAAGTATTTTTTGTTCTTTCTGTTCCTTGTTTTGGAGCTGATCGGATTTCTTATGCTTGTACGTTATAATACGTATCACCAAATTTCGTATTTATCATGGACAAATGAGTTTACTGGAGGCGTAAATCAACAGTTTACAGATGCAACAGATTATCTTTCATTGAAAGAGAAAATGGACATCTTGGCCGAAGAGAATGCGCTGCTTCGTAAACAGTTAGTGCAATCTTATTTAAAATCAAACAATACCTTTAACCCTTGGATTGATACAGTTTACAATCAAAGCTATGTGTACCGTAACGCGAAAATCATAGATAATGAATTGTCTAAACAAGATAATTATTTGATGCTTGATAAAGGGTCGCTTTCTGGAATAAAAGAGGGAATGGGCGTAATCAATTCTACCGGTGTGGTGGGTATTGTGACCGATGTTTCAGAACATTATTCAGTGGTGATGTCGGTTTTACATTCTAAATTTCAATTGGGTGTTCGATTAAAAAGCACCAACTATTTCGGGCTATTAAACTGGGATGGCGAAAGTCCTGATTATGCCATACTGAATAATATCCAGATGTTTGTGCAGGTAGCTGAAAAAGATACCATCCAAACACTAGGAGGCTCCGGTATTTTCCCAGAGGGAATTACCATTGGTATGGTTGACACCCTTTCTCCAATAGAGGAATCAAATACGTGGAAAATTAAGGTGCAATTGTCATCCAATATTCAACAAGCTAAACACGTGTATGTACTGGAAAATGTCTTTAAAGAAGAAATCATTTCATTAGAGGAGGAGAAGCAATGAGCGCGGTTATTTTAAGAAATATTTTTCGTTGGGTAATGCTAATGGCGCTGCAAGTCTTAGTACTAAATAATATTTATTTGGGGGGTGTTTTCAACCCCTATATTTATGTGTTAATCATTTTGAGTTTACCTATAGAAATTCCAGCTTTAGCAGTCTTGTTAATTGGTTTTTTTACAGGATTTGTTCTGGATGTTTTTACCCATACCCTAGGAATGCATACCATGGCTTTTACCCTGATAGGTTTTTTAAGACCTAAAGTGCTCTCTTTAGTCGCACCACGTGATGGGTATGAATTTGGAATCTTGGCAAACGTTAGAGGAATGGGTTGGGGTAAATATGGATTCTATGCATTTCTGTTAGTTTTTCCGCATCATTTATTGCTGTTTATTTTAGAAGGATTTTCGACTGGTTTAATTTGGTTGGCTGTACAGAAAACGTTGGTGAATACCCTGTTAACCTTGGTGATGATTTTTATTGTTCAATCGTTTTCACCGGTAAAGGAGAACGTATAAATGGATAAGTTTGAGAATAGAAAATTCGTAGTATTATCCATTATGATTCTTATTGGAATCATTTTTCTTGGTCGCCTATTCTATATCCAAGTAATTGATGAATCCTATAAACACTCAGCCGAAAATCAGGCTTTAGTTAAGAAAACCCTCTACCCATCCAGAGGTGTGATTTATGACCGTAATGGTAAAGTAATTGTTTACAATCAGGCTTCGTATGATTTGATGGTTATTCCTAAACAAGTGGATAAGGATATTGACACCCTCCGTTTTTGTGGTTTGTTGGAAATTACTAAAGAGGAGTACATCGCTAAAATGAATCATTGTAGCAAATACTCTCGCTATCGGGCTTCTATTTTTGAAAAACAAATTACCGATGAAAACTGGGTAAGTATTTCTGAAAAACTATTCCAGTACCCAGGCTTTTTCGGACAAAAAAGAACGTTGAGAAAATATGCCAGACCGGTGGCTGCCCAAGTATTAGGTTTTGTTGGTGAAGCAAGTAGAGAGAATATCGATAAAGATCCTTTTTACCGAGCCGGTGATTATTTAGGAATTAGCGGATTAGAAACATGGTACGAGAAAGAGCTACGGGGAAAACGGGGTGTAAAAGTCTATGTACGTGATGTTCATAATAGAATTAAGGGTAGCTATAACGAAGGGAGATTAGATACGGTTCCTATTGCCGGGGAGGATTTAATGTCAACCATCGATTTAGTGTTACAAGAATATGGTGAGCGTTTAATGGTCAATAAACGCGGAAGTATTGTGGCTATTGAACCAGAAACAGGAGAGATTTTAGCTATGGTTTCCTCCCCAAATTACGACCCTAATATGTTAGTGGGTAGAGCAAGAAGTAAGAACTATTCTATGTTGGTAGCCAACGATTCTTTGAACCCATTATTTAATAGAGCCACCAACGCGGTTTATCGTCCTGGGTCCATTTTTAAATTGGTAGAAAGTTTAATTGGATTGGAAACGGGAGTGATTACTGTGAATACCAGAATTCGTTGTAATCGTGGAATAATAAACTGTCACGGGGCACATACCAATGATGACCTTGCGGGTGCTATTCAGCATTCGTGTAACCCATATTTTAGGGATGTGTACAAAAGGCTAATTCAAGGAGGCGAGTATAGTAACATTTATGAAGATGCACGTTTCGGGTTAAAAGTTTGGCGAGATTATGTAACCAGTTTCGGACTAGGGGTTCGTCTACAAACAGATCTTTCTGGGGTGAGTAAAGGGTTTGTGCCTGACGTGGCTTTTTATGATCGGTGGTACGGAGAAAAAAGGTGGGCATTTAGCACCATTTATTCGAACAGTATTGGAGAGGGTGAAATGGGAGTAACGCCTTTGCAAATGGCTAATCTAGCGGTAATTTTAGCGAATAGAGGCTATTATTACACCCCACATTTTATTAAGTCTATTGGAGATACTGGACCCAGAGAAGAGTATCTACATAAAAACTATACGAAGATTGACAGTAGCTATTTCTACGTGGTAATTGATGCGTTAGCTGCCGTAGTGAATGAACAAGGTGGAACTGCTAGAAGAGCCCGTATTGATAGTATAATTGTTTGTGGTAAAACCGGAACCGTTCAAAACCCAACTACGCCTGATCATTCTGTATTTATGGCGTTTGCGCCAAAAGTGAATCCTAAAATTGCTATTGCGGTGTATGTAGAAGAAGCTGGTTTTGGTGGGACATGGGCAGCACCAATTTCAAGTTTAATGATTGAAAAATATTTAACCGGAGAAATAAAGAAACCTAAAAAAGAACAACGCATACTAGAAGCCGATTTTTTAATTCCTGTAAAGAAGAAACATGAGTCGCATTAAGAAAAGCATATTTACCAATGTAGATTGGATGATTGTTGGCTTGTACTTCATGCTTGTTCTGATGGGATGGTTGAATATTTATGCCACGTTATACAACGAAGATCACACCAATATTTTCGACTTTACCCAAAGTTACGGTAAACAGTTAATGTGGATTGGTTTGTCGATCGTGGTAGCTCTAATTGTTCAATTAGTAGACTCTCGTTTATTTGAAACCTTAGCGTATGTTTTTTACGGAATTGGTATGATGTTACTCATTGGTGTTTTGGTGGGTGGTAATGAAATTAAAGGGGCAAGGTCATGGTTTGTAATTGGAGGAGTAAGTTTTCAGCCTTCAGAAACCGCTAAGTACGTAACTGCACTTGCGGTAGCGTTTTACCTAAGTAGGCCAGGGGTTAAAATTGGAAATTTCAAGCCCAAACTAATCATGTTATTGGTGATTGCTTTGCCTGGGATATTAATCGCAATTCAGCCTGATCCAGGTTCAACTTTAGTGTATTTGGCTTTCATTTTTGTACTTTACAGAGAGGGAATGTCGGGTAATATTATGATTTTTGGGTTAGTAATAGTAATGCTATTTATTGTGACACTTTTTGCAAAACAAGCCTCGGTAGAGATTCCAATAGTGGAAATGGAAATGAATGGGAAGTATGTTCTGATAACGTTTTTAGCCATTATTAGCGCGGGTCTTTACCTCCTTTTACGTAGTCTAAATAAAAATATTTGGAAGATTATTGTACTCGGATTTGTTATCATGGTAGGTACGGTTTTAAGTGTGGATTATGTTTTTGATAACGTATTTAAAGACCGACATCGTGATCGGGTCAACGAATTGGTAGGAATTATTTCGGACCCCAGAGGAACGGGATACAATCAACATCAATCTAAAATAGCTATTGGCTCGGGTGGTTTCTGGGGTAAAGGATACCTAGAAGGAACCCAAACTAAATACGATTTTGTACCGGAACAAAGTACCGATTTCATTTTCTGTACCGTTGGCGAAGAATGGGGTTTTGTAGGTTCATTTTTTGTGGTAATCGCGTTCTTAACGCTAATCGGCAGATTGATATTTGTAGCCGAACGACAGCGGTCTCAGTTTGCAAGAATTTACGGCTATTCGGTCGCCTCCATACTCTTTGTCCACTTCATGATTAACATCGGAATGACCATTGGTTTAGCACCTGTAATTGGTATTCCATTGCCGTTTTTCAGCTATGGTGGAACGTCATTGTTGTCGTTTACTATTTTACTATTTACGTTTATTAAGTTAGACTCTGATCGTAAACACGTTTTGGGGTAATCTAAAATCAAATAAGATTCACCGATTGACTCCAAGTCACCCGGTGAATAAACTCATTTCTTACTCAAAACCCTAATCTCTCCCAAAAGTCATAGGTTGACCAATTGCATTTGAATAGGAGAGTGTAATTTTAATAGAATCTCGAATTAGTCCAAAATTGATATTAAATTAAGATTTGCGTTAGGGGTAGCAGCGATACCTCACAGGCGAAGAGTAACGTAGCCGAGGAGTTTAGCGAATGACCCGACCGCTATTGAGGTACGAAATGGGGGTAACGCCCAAAAAAAATGCCGATTGAAATAAATCAACCGGCATCTCTGAAAATAGTATGATATTCACCGGGTGACTCCAAGTCACCCGGTGAATCAATTCAATTTACTTCGTCATATTCTTAGCGAAATCATATACTAAACGTACACCTGTTCCGGTACCACCTTGCGCTTTGTACGCTTCTGGTTTTTCTAAGAATGCAGGACCTGCAATGTCTAAGTGAATCCAAGGATAATCCGTAAAATGTTTCAAGAATGTACCTGCGGTAACAACGCCTCCAACAGGACCTCCTAAGTTGGTCATGTCAGCAATGCTAGAATCTAATTGCGTTTTGTACTCGCTCCACATTGGTAATTCAAGAATACGTTCGTAAACACGTTCACCACTAGCTTTTAATGCGTTTTTCACATCTTCGTCAGCCGTTGCCACAGAAGCAATACCGTGAGATCCAGTTATTGCATGTGCAGCTCCGGTAAGGGTAGCCATATCAATACATAACATTGGGTCAAATTGCTTCGCATAAACCAATGCATCAGACAAGATTAAACGTCCTTCAGCATCGGTATTTTTAACTTCTACTGTAGTACCATCACTGATAGTGATTACATCATCAGCCACTAAAGCGTTTTTACCAATACGGTTATCTGTACTTGGCACTAAAGCGATTGTATAAACAGGTAAGTCGTTTAACGCAATAGCGTAAATTGCACCTGCAACACCAGCGCTACCGCCCATATCAGATTTCATGTCGCTCATATAAGCGCCAGGCTTTAGGTTATTACCACCGGTATCATAAACCACACCTTTACCAACTAAAACCAATGGTTTTTCGTTCACAGCGTTTTCTGGTTTGTAAGTCATGATCGTAAAAGTAGGATCGTCAATACTTCCTAAGTTTACGCCTAAAAGGCCACCCATTTTGTGGTCTTCAATTTCTTTTTTGCTTAAAACTTGTGTTTCGAAACCACCAATTTTACCGATCTCTACAAAACGTTTTGCAAGCTCAACCGCGTTTAAAGTAATTACGGGTTCGTTAACGATATCTCTAGAAAAACAAGTTGCTTGAACAACGTTTTCTAATTCCGTTAAAGCTTCTTGACTTACGCCTAAAACTTCTACTAACTCCAATGAGTTTTTCTTTTCTTTATTGGTCTTAAATAAAAGGTACTGGTAGTTTTCTAAACTCATGCCCTCTAAAAATGCCAAAACATTCTCTTCAGAAATAGCGCTATCTGCAATTACTGAAACCGAATTAAGTTTCTCTGCATTTACAGCTTTCGTAATACTACTACCTAAAACACGGTAATCTTGTAATGTCTGATTTGCAGTATCTGCTTTTTTGTTTCCAAAAACAGCATATACTAAATCGTTCCCAACCGATGAAAAAGCAAAGCTGTTTTCGTCTGCTTTGATTTTTCCTTGTAAGTAGGTAGAATCAATGTTAGCAATATTTTTTAGGTCAGAATTGGCGGTAGCCAAAACTATTATATTAGATGATTGCGCATTTGACGCGTGTAATTTTAACATAATGAGATTTTAAATTAATACTGAAAATCAGCGGATGCAAATTTGCGAATTTTTTTTCACCTAGTACCGATGAAATTCCATTGGTTACGCTAAGCTGGAATAATTGTATGTCATTCAAATTGCGGAAATGATGTAATTTAGTAATGAGATTTGTTTACAATGGTAAAATCTGTTCATTTGAGAAGAAGTTTAGGAGTTTTGTTTTCAGGGTTTTTGCTAGCATTTCAAGCGTTGTCGCAAACGGACTCTAATTTGGTAGTTGTGGAGGATGGTTACATTGGGAAAATAAAGGGGAAGATTGCGACAGAGATATCGGTAAACAATCTGTACGAAAAATTCCAAGTGAAGACACCTAATGAAACACTAAAGTTAAGTCCAAATACGGTTGCTAATATTCGTTTTAAAGTAAGCTATCGATTTATTACTGCTGCGATACAGATTGCGCCAGCGTTTATACCTGGAAATAACGATGATGAATTAAAAGGTAAGTCAAAATCTTTTTCAATAGGTACAGCTTTGGTGCTTAAACATTTATATGTGGAAGGGGCGTATTTTAAATTGAAGGGATACTACTTAGAAAATACGGATGATTTTATTTCTCGAAACCCCAGTGACCCTTACATTCAGTTTCCGGATTTATATTATCAAGGCTATTTCTTGAATTTTGGTTGGAGTAGTAATGCCAAGTTTTCTTACAAAAGTATTCTCACTCAAACCGAAAGGCAGTTGAAAAGTGCGGGTAGTTTCTTACCAATTTTTGAACATTCGTATTACGTAATCAGTAACAAAGCACAATCTCCAACCGCTCAAACCACCAAGAATTTAGAATTTAGTATAGGACCCGGTTACATGTATAATCTTGTTTTAAAAAGAAGTTTTTATGTATCGCTTGGCGCATTTGCTACGGGTGGATATTTAAATACCCGATTAGAAACTAGGATTGGAGCAGATTACTATTATACTACCCAAGATAACTTCACGTATAATTGGGAGTTAAGAGGTGGAGCTGGACATAACGGAAAAAGATTTTTCTCTGGCGTTTTTGCAAGAGTATCTGGAAGTGAATATGACCAAGCTCATACCACAGCTCATAACTCAGAAACCCGAGTATATTACCATGCTTTTGTCGGATATAGGTTTACGGCACCAGAATTTGTACGCCAACAATTTGATTATGTAGAAGAGAGAATTCCTTATATGAAGTAAAAATATCCTGAAACAAAAAAGGCTGAATCTTTCGAAACAGCCTTTTGAAATAGAGTTTAACCTATGTATTGTGATCCTCCTACGCTAAAGCTTCGGAGGATAATTTTTCGCTTGCGAAAATTAAAAATCAAATTTAATTCCTTGTGCTAACGGCAAACTTGTTCCGTAGTTAATCGTGTTAGTTTGACGTCTCATGTACGCTTTCCATGCATCAGAACCTGATTCACGGCCACCACCGGTTTCTTTTTCACCACCAAATGCACCACCAATCTCCGCACCTGAAGTACCAATGTTAATGTTTGCAATACCACAGTCAGATCCTGCAGCAGAGATGAATAAATGTGCTTCACGCATATTGTTAGTCATGACCGCAGAAGATAAACCTTGGTTCACACCATTTTGCATATCCATTGCTTCTTGGAAATCGCTGTATTTCATTAAGTATAAAATTGGAGCGAACGTTTCATCTTGAATGATTTGGTAGGTGTTTTTACCTTCGCAAATAGCCGGTTTAACGTAACATCCAGACTCATATCCAGCGCCAGTTAAAACGCCACCTTCTCTAATGATTGTTCCGCCTTCTGCTACTAATTTCTCTAGAGCAGCAGAGTACATATCTACCGCTAATGTATCGGTAAGAGGTCCCATGTGGTTTGAAGGGTCTAGCGGATTTCCAATTTTGATTTGGTCGTACGCTTTCATCACTTTTTCTTTCACGGTATCGTAAATAGAATCGTGAATAATCAATCTACGTGTAGATGTACATCTTTGTCCTGCTGTACCAACAGCACCAAAAACAGCACCAATAATAGTCATTTCAAGATCAGCGTCTGGCGTCACAATAATGGCGTTATTACCACCAAGCTCCAAAATGGTTTTACCTAATCTTCCGCCTACAGTAGCACCAACAATTTTACCCATACGTGTAGAACCGGTAGCCGAAACTAAAGGAATACGTTTATCGGTAGTCATCATTTCACCTACTTTGTAATCACCGGTAATAATGTTTGATAATCCTTCTGGTACGTCATTATCTGCCGCAACCATGTTGAATATATTTTGACAAGCAATTGCACACATTGGTGCTTTTTCAGAAGCTTTCCAAACTACAGGGTCTCCACAAACCCAAGATAATGCTGCGTTCCAAGCCCAAACAGCTACTGGAAAGTTAAATGCAGAAATAACACCTACAGTTCCTAGTGGGTGATATTGTTCTTGCATGGCGTGCATCGGACGCTCAGACTTAATTGTTAATCCGTGTAATTGACGTGAAAGACCTACAGCAAAATCACAGATGTCAATCATCTCTTGAACTTCACCCCATCCTTCTTGCAAAGATTTTCCCATTTCGTAAGAAACTAATCTTCCTAATGGATCTTTCAATTCACGTAATTTGTTTCCAAACTGACGTACAAATTCGCCACGAAGTGGAGCTGGTTTAACACGCCAATCTTTAAATGCAACTTGCGTTGCATCCATTACTTTAGCATAATCTTCAGCGGTAGTAGATGAAATTTTTCCAATTACTTTTCCGTCAACTGGTGAAAATGATTCAAATACATCTCCGTGTCCAAAAAAGTCAGAACCTGTTGAAGTTCCCGCGTTTAAGTCTTTTACTCCAAGTTGCGTTAACGCATCTTGTATTCCGTAATCGTTGCTCATTGTATGATCTGTTAATTGTATTAAAATGGATCGCAAATTTAATCAGAAAAGGAGTACAAATCTTTATAAATGTTGTTTGTTCATTAATTATTAATAGGTCATTTTCTGCATAGTTTTTTCAGTATTCATTATTATTGCGAGGAATAAATAAAAAATATAGATATGAAAACATTAAAATTATTTTTAGCGGTTGTAATGATGGCTGCGTTGGGAACTTCAGTAAACGCTCAAGATATGCCAAAACCAAGTCCGCATGCTACATTTATGCAAACCATGGGTGTAACAAATATTTCTATGGATTACTCTAGACCTCGTGTAAAAGGCCGTGAAATTTGGGGCAAACTAGTACCTTATAATGAGGTATGGAGAGTTGGAGCTAATGCATCTGCAAAGATTGAGTTTAGTACCGATGTAATGATTGATGGAAAAGAAGTGAAAGCGGGTAAATATGCCGTGTTTATGATTCCTACTGTGGCTAATTGGACCATTATTATTAGTTCGTATGTAGATGGTTGGGGAACTACCGGATACACCGAAGAAAGTGATGTTGTTCGTTTAAACGTGCCAATTTCTCCTCATTCAGTTACTGAAAACATGTTGTTCTCAGTAGATAATATCACTAATACATCTTGTATGGTGAGTATGACTTGGGAAAAAATTAAAGTAGGGTTTGTAGTAGAAGCTAAAACTGTTGAGCTAGTAAATACAATTGTAGCTAATAATGTGAAAGAAGCAGATAATAGCTTTAGAGCATATAACGATGCAGCTGCTTGGTACATGGAAAACGGTGGTGATAAAGCAGAAGCTTTAAAATTATCTATTAAGTCTACTTCTCAAGATAAGCGTTTTTGGAATCTGACTGTTTTAGGTGAGATGTATGCCGCTAATGGCGACATGAAAATGGCTATTAAAACAGCCGAAGAAGCGTTAGAATTGAGCAAAGAAGCTAAATACGATTCGTACATTAAAAGAAATGAAGCGAACATTGAAAAATGGGGTAAGAAATAATTGTTTGAGCTAGAAGGCAGAAGATACTACTTCTGCCTTCGGGCTTTAAATTGCGGGTTAATGAGAACTAAAAAGCGGCCATATATTTCTGTATTCATCTATGTATTGATGGGCTACACTATTATGCAGTTTTTTTGGTGGACGTATTTGATCTTTGAGTTGAATACGGAGATTATTAACCTTGAGCGCATCATTGTTCAATTAGCAGAAGCTTCAAAAGAAGCCCAATTAATTAGCGCAAAAGGAAACCTAGATGCTATTTTCTTTAAAAAGAAGCTGATGATTATGGGTGAAGGAGGCGTGTTCTTAGTCATTTTACTGACTGGATTTTTCCTCATCAAAAAATCGCATCAAAAAGAGTTAGACCTAGCCAAACAAGAGCAGAATTTCATGTTGGCTATTACCCATGAATTGAACTCCCCATTAGCGGCCATTAAACTCAATATTGAGACTCTACAAAGAAGAAAATTAGCGCCCGATAAAGTGAGTATGGTTTTAGAACGTGCAGCCCAAGAGTCTGAGCGATTAAACCACTTAATAAATAATATCCTGGCCACTTCTCGAATGGAAAAAACAGGATTTGAATTACACCCCGAGCAAACCGATTTAGTGCAACATTTACAACGGTTAGTCAACAAATATGAGCAGTTAATCCCCCAAAACATTGAAACGGAAACCGATGAATCTATTGACGTTGAAATTGATGTATTGAGTTTTGAATTAATCCTACAAAACTTGTTGGAGAACGCTTCCAAGTACAGTGATAATGATAGTGACATTAGAGTTAAGCTAAAATCTAAATCTACATATGTCTGTATGGAAGTACTGGATAATGGGATTGGAATTAGTGATGAAGAGAAACCTAAGATTTTATCCAAGTTTTATCGAGTAGGGAATGAGTCTACCCGTAGATTTAAAGGGACAGGATTGGGAATGTATTTGGTGGCAAATCTAGTCATAGAAATGAACGGCAAGCTTTTCATAAATGATAATCAACCTAATGGGACTATCTTTAGAATTGAGATTCCTAAAGCAAGTATTGGAGGGTAGCTTTCGCTAGCCAAAACCCAGCTATTTCAAATAGGCACCGGTTGACTAAATGGTAAGCTTTCTGCGAGTCACCCGTTTGGTTGCATTTTACTAAGCCAAAGATCTAACCCAATTATCAAAGTCCAGCTCTAGAGGAGCGAGTCTATTTATAATACATCCAGAAAACGCCCCTGCAAGCATCAGCGGTGCAGCTTATCCTAACTCAAAGAATAACGGCTAAAGGTTTTGATAATAGGCTATATATATAGTTGGTACACCCGCTAATTCTAAAAATGACAATTTGGCTACAAAATTTATCGTTACCTAACCAACATAATTCCTTAAATTGCCATCCTTAAAATTTAGACGTACCAGCTTGAAATTATTCAAGTTTCAAAAAATAATTACCATGAAAAAAACACAAGATTTTATAGCGACTCATAAAGAGGAATCGTTGAGTCAACTATTTGATTTATTACGTATTCCATCAGTAAGTGCGAACCTAGATAGTAAGCCAGAAATGATTAAAACTGCCGAAATGGTAAAACAATCGTTGTTAGATGCTGGAGTGGATATGGCGGAGCTTTGCGAAACACCGGGGAACCCGATTGTGTACGCAGAAAAAATTATTGACCCAAGTTTACCTACAGTTGTTGTTTACGGACATTATGATGTGCAACCAGCAGATCCATTAGATTTATGGGATTCTCCGGCTTTTGAGCCAGTAATTAAGAAAACGGCAGTTCATCCGGAAGGAGCCATTTTTGCACGTGGCGCATGTGACGATAAAGGTCAAATGTTTATGCATGTAAAAGCCTTTGAGGCCATGAGTAAATCAGGTGAGTTACCGTGTAACGTAAAATTCATGATCGAAGGAGAAGAAGAAGTAGGTTCTGTTTCTTTAGATGCTTTTGTGAAAGAAAACCACGAAAAATTAGCGGGTGATGTTATCCTAATTTCGGATACTGGAATGTTAGCGAACGATACTCCTTCAATTACCTCTGGATTAAGAGGATTGAGTTATGTAGAGGTAGAAGTTACCGGTCCAAACAGAGATTTACACTCCGGTTTATATGGAGGCGCAGTAGCTAATCCAATTAACGTTTTAAACCGTTTAATTGCATCGTTACAAGACGAAAACAAACACATTACTATTCCTGGATTCTACGACAAAGTAGTAGAGCTATCTGATGAAGAAAGAGCAGAAATGGGTAAAGCACCTTTTAGTTTAGTAGACTATAAAGCCGCTTTAGATATGGATGATGTAGAAGGCGAAGCTGGATATTCAACAATGGAAAGAGCGACTATTCGTCCTACATTAGATGTAAACGGAATTTGGGGTGGTTACCAAGGCGAAGGCGCTAAAACGGTAATTGCATCTAAAGCATACGCTAAGATTTCTATGCGTTTGGTACCAGATCAAGATCCAGAAGAAATTACGGAATTATTTACCAAGCACTTTTTAAGTATTGCGCCTAAAAGTGTGAAAGTAAAAGTTACGCCACATCATGGTGGAATGCCTTACGTTTCTCCAACAGATTCTATTGCATATAATGCGGCAAGTAAAGCAATGGAAGAAGCTTTCGGTAAAAAACCAATTCCAGTTCGTTCAGGTGGTTCAATTCCAATTGTATCTTTATTTGAAGAAGAGTTAGGAATGAAAACAATCTTATTAGGTTTCGGATTAGATTCTGATGCTATTCACTCTCCAAACGAACATTACGGACTTTTTAATTTCTATAAAGGAATTGAAACCATTCCTTACTTCTACAAGTACTTTGTAGAAATGAAAGCGTAATAGTCTTTTATAAAATTAATAATCAATAGGTTAAGTGGTGTAAAGCAATTTACACCACTTTTTTTATGTGTAAAAATTAACAACCTGTAAAACAGCTAATTACGCCCGTATGTTAACATTTAGGTAACATTGGGGTGATTATTTGGTAATATTAATGACCCTATCTATATTTGTGTAGACAAAATCACGAATTATGAAAAAGTTACTATTATTTGTTTCGATTATTTTATTAAGCACTGGTTTACAGGCTCAAGATAAGGAAGTTGTAAAAGAAAGTTTTTATGCAAATGGAAATTTGAAATCACAATTTGTGCAAGTGAATGCAGAATTAATTGAAGCTACCTATTATTTCGAATCGGGTGTGATTTATGAAACTGGTTTTTTTCAAGAAGATGCCTTAACCGGAGAATGGAAAACATATAATGTTAATGCAGAGCTTTTAGCGGTAGGTTATTTTAGCGAAGGTGAAAAAGCAGGAACGTGGAAAATTTATCAAGAAGGCGAATTGTTTCGTGAGATTTCTTATTCAGAAGTTCAAATGGCAAAAAACTAAAAGACGTAAATATTATTTCAAAAGCCTCTCCTGAAAATGAGAGGCTTTTTTTATGTCCAGTATAAAGCAAAAAAAAACAGAACCCGCTTTCGCGTGTCCTGTTTCTATCGGAGTCTATATATGTATTAGGGATATATAGAAGTTTATGCTTTCAAAAAGCAAATATTATAATTCAGTTGACCAACCTGCAGTCCAGTTATCTGAAGAAGTAACCGCACCAATGTAATTAGCAGAGTTGAACCATGTTCCCAAAGAAGAAGGATCAGTACTTTCAGAACCTGTATATGTTCCTACAAATCCATTAAGGTAAGAAACATCAGTAGCCGCGTTAGAAGCATCATTCATGAATTTATCACAGTCTTTCCAAGCCGCTCCGTTACTCACAGAAATAGTTGACATTACAGATAACGAGCCGTCAGCCATATTATCAGCTGTTTGGGTAGCAGGAGACTCATCAGAAACACGCACACCGTTTTTCATAGAGTTAACCGTAATAGCATTGTAAATATGACCTTTAGTTCCTGCACGTAAACGCATTCCAGTGTTAGCAGCATCACCATCATCAACAGTAACCAAAGTCACGTTAGAAAGTGTAGGCTCAGAAAAAGGAGTAGCCGAGTTATCATCACCATTATTGTCAGCCTCAATACAACGATCACCTTTATCCGTGTGTTGTTCAGCAACCCAAAACTGACCGTTTCCTCTCCAACCTTGTGTCCAGTCAAAAGAATCATCATGATTTCCAGTAGAAATAGCGTAACGTACATTTACAGTACCACCAAAGAATTCAAAACCATCATCAGCACCTCTGTATGCCTGAACGTAAGATACGTCAGTACCAGAACCAACACCATTGAAAGAAAATCCGTTCAACTCATTGTCAGTACCTAAAATACGACCAGCGTACTCTACAACCACATACGTTAAAGTACCAGAATTGTCAGCATCATCAGAACCGCCATACGTTCCAGTACCACCTTCGCCTTCAGCAGAACCGCCAGCAACATTAATAGTAGCAAAACCATTTATAATAATTCCTCCCCAATCACCAGGAGCAGGATTAGCTTTTATTGTTGAAAATATAATAGGGTTAGCTGCGGTACCAATAGCGTTAATTTTAGCTCCTTGAGCAACCGCTAAAAATGCAGTAGCGCCATCATCGGCCGCTTTAATTTGAGTTCCTGCCTCAATAGTAAGTGTGCTTCCGTCTTTCACAAAAACACCACCAGATAATAAATAGTTTGTGCTAGAAGTTAAAGTGTAATTCTCGTTAAATGTTCCTTGAATTTGAGTGTAAGTAGTTCCGTCAACAGTTACATCTGTAATAATGTATTCTTTTGATGTCGCGTTATCTGTTGGCTCATCTTTGGTACATGATGCTAAACTAACTATTGCAGCAATTGCAATAAAACCTAATGTTTGCGTAAATTTTTTCATTTTTAAAATTTTTTTTCGTTTATTTTGTTGATGCAAATAACGCTTCCACTTGTTATTTTGGGCTTAAGCAACCGTTAACTAATCTTTAATTAATACCGGCTAATGTTAAGCCAATGTGATTTGAAAGGAAGAGTTACTTAATAAGGGTATTGCTGTTTTGGGCGTGTCCTAAAAGGCCGGGCTTTCTGCTATACTCCCCAACGTTCGCTCACTCCCGTTGCGGGGTGTCGCGCCTATCCCTCACGCAGCTATTAGACTCGAAACCCATCAAAAATCATTAATGAAAACTTTATACCGTACTTTAGTACCATTATATAAACAGATTATTTTTTTCAAAAAACAGCAAAGTATTAATATAAATTTCCTGAGGTAAACGGTTACAAATGTTTAAAAACGGGTCTCCTGATTTAAAATGTTTAAATGGAACTGGTTGGGTAAATAAAACAGGAATTAAGTTTGTTGTGTATAGTAACAGTTGTAAGCAATTAATAGTAACATGAGTGAATTAGAAAAAATTCTAAATATCAAAGCTGACTCCAACCTTAAGCGCTTTAAAAAAGGGGAGTTTATTCAACAACCTGACCAGTTACGAGCCAATGCTATCTTCGTTAAGAAGGGACTTATTAGAAGTTACATTATCGACAACTCTGGAAAAGAACACATCTATATGTTCGCCTCTGAAGGATGGATTATCGGAGACATTGAAGCGGTAGAATTTAATGAACCCACTACGTTATTCATCGATTGCCTCGAGGATTCAGAGGTAGTGTTATTAAAGAAAGATTACGCAAAGGAAGCGGATCTTTCAAAAGAAAAATTACTGCAAAACATGAAGAAGATGTCTCGAAACCTTGGAAAGATGCAACACAGGATACTTATGCTTATTGGGTCACCTGCTATTGACCGCTATAATTATTTTTTAGAAACATATCCAGAACTGCCGAATAGAGTTCCCCAAAAAATGATTGCTTCTTACTTAGGAATTATGCCACAAACTTTAAGCACAATCAGGAGTAAAATAGCGAAAGGAAAATAGTCTCATTTCTTCATATATGTGAATGCACAGGGATTCTGAAGTGCTGACATTTGTAAAAACTAAAAATTATACAAATGAAAAAAGCACAACTTATTGTCAGAATACTTTTAGGATTAATGGTTCTGATATTTGGATTAAACAAATTTCTACAATTCATGCCCATGCCTCCAATGCCAGAGTCGGCTGGCGAATTTATGGGAGCCCTAGTTAAAAGCGGCTACTTAATGCAGACGGTAGCCATCGTAGAAATTATTACGGGTATAATGCTTCTAACAAACCGTTTTCAACCCTTAGCATTAATAATTCTATTTCCCGTATTGCTCAATGCCTTTTGGTTTCATCTTTTCTTAGACCCTGCAGGGATTGCAGGCGCTTTTATTGCGATGGCAATGAATCAGTTCTTATTCTTTGCGAATAAGGAGTCATATAAATCAATGCTAAAGTTTAAAGAAACGGATAATGAAAAAGAAGTATAAAAACGAGGATATCACTATTCATTGGGATCAATCGAAATGTATTCATGCTGGCGTGTGTGTCAGAACATTGCCCAACGTCTACAAACCAAAAGAACAACCATGGATAAAAATTGAAAATGCGTCTTCTGAAGAACTAAAATCACAAATCAAAAATTGTCCATCGGGTGCATTGAGTTATACGCTTAACGAAAAAGATAAATCATGATGAAAGATACCTTACATGTCAACGGGACTCTTGGTGATGAAAATTATCTGATGGAAATAAAAACTACCCATCACACCATTAAAGTGGATGAACCTGTATCCATTGGTGGGTCTGATAGTTATCCAAATCCTCCGCAATATTTACTTTCAGCATTAGCTTCTTGTACCGCCATTACCATCAAAATGTATGCGAATAACAAAGGATGGGATGTCGGAAATATTGATGTAGATGTTAAATTAAAAATTGTTCAAAGCGAAGGGAAATCAATCAATAAAATTACAAAGGCGGTTACGTTTGAAAATAGCCTTGACAAGTCTCAGGTTCAAAGATTATTGCAGATTGGCTCAAAATGCCCCATTTCAAAATTATTGGAACAACCAGTAGAAATGGAGTTTGAAAAGCTATAAACAATGAAAAAACAATTTATATTTATGCTGCTGGGAGTTATCTTTATGGCATGCACCACCGACAAACAACTTAAAAAAGAAAATCACATGGAACCAAGAATTTTAGCAATTGGAAGATTACAATCTACTCTAGATGTATTAGTTGAAGAATGGGAAAGGTATGGCAGAAACGTCATTGCCAGCAATTCAAAAGATAGGATTAAGGAAATCATTGAAACTGATTCCATAGATTTTATAACCATTGGTGGTGGACTTCCTGACAATGAAAGAGACGAAATGATGAAATATATCGCTACGATTAACGCTAGTATCAAAGTTTATCCAATACCTCGAACAAAGGAAACTATGGGACCATATAATTTCATCCCTTTCCTTAATAACCTGGCTATTATGCACAAAGTGAGTAAGGCGATGGAAGAATAAACAGCTTACAACATTAGGTATACGCAATAGCGGTTTGGGAGTAATCTCAGACCGTTTTTTGTTTTTATTAAGTATCTTGACCGCTGAAAAGTTTGTGGATTATTAATCCGCACTAAACATAGCTTAACGATAGCGTGCATTAATAAAGAATGGAAAACATTAACGAAACATTAAGTCTGGACTCAGAAGAGAAAATCCTGCATTTTAATAAAGGAGAATTTCTTCAGAGAACAGGAGTATTGAGTACTTCTGTATTCCTTGTAAAAAAAGGATTACTAAGAAGTTACACCATTGACGAGAAGGGTAAAGAACACATCTTCATGTTTGGTTCCGAAGGCTGGATAGTTGGAGACAACATAGAACCAGGAGAAAAAGGTGAGTTATTTATTGATGCCTTAGAAGATTCTGTGGTTATCCCAATTTCAAAAAGCGCACCCCCAAAAAGTGATTTTCAAAAGTTACACAAGCGCATTGGTGTACTTCAGAAACGAATTATCATGCTAATGAGTGCGCCCGCAATCGAACGTTATAATCACTTCCTTGAAATCTATCCAGACATTGTTCGGAGAGTTCCTCAACGAATGATTGCCTCCTATTTAGGAATTACTCCACAAGCTTTAAGCACCCTTAGAGGCGAAATAGCCAAAGGAAAATAACAACTCCTTCATTTGTTAATCTACATGAATGCATGAGTCTAGATAAATACTGATTTTTGAACAAATGAATCTCAGAAATTATGGATAAAGCAAATGTAGCGGGCACCACCCCACAAATGGAACAATTAGAAGAAGGAAAAACCTATGCATGGTGTGCATGTGGTAAATCAGAAAATCAACCATGGTGCAATGGTGCGCACGCAGGAAGCGAGTTTACGCCAAATGTATTTAAAGCTGAAGAAGCTAAAACAGCCGCTATCTGTATGTGCAAGCAAACAAAGAATCCGCCATATTGTGATGGCTCACATATGAGCCTGTAAATTTCCATCAACTTACGGAAAGAAACACGATTGAATTAATGAATTAAAATTCATTGGATGATTTGCTACGCGCTAAATTTTAATCAACAGGTGTAATTCATCTATTTATCCCATTGACGATTATGATAAATCGTTAAATAAGCTGTCAAACAAGAAAATTAACTAAATGGCTATAAAGAAAAGTTCGTATAAAATAGTAGACAACCCTGAATCTATAGAAGAAGGAAAAATCTTAAAAGTGCAAGCAGGGAAGAAAATCTTAGCTGTTTCTAAAGTGAATGGAGAAATAGGCGCTGTAGACAACGCTTGTCCTCATATGGGTGGTCCTTTGAATGAAGGCACGATAGAAAATGGCTTTATTAAATGTCCTTGGCATGGTTATGAATTTCATACCTGTACAGGAAAGTCTCCAGAAGGGTTTGATGATAAGGTGCAGGCCTATAAATTAGAACTCAAAGATGATGGTGTATACGTGGAAGTGGAAGAAGAGACGGTACATGAGCAGACCATTTCTGATGTAATGGTTGAAACAATGGTGAATTGGGGCGTGGATACCGTTTTTGGAATGGTAGGCCACTCTAATTTGGGCTTGGCAGACGCTATGCGTTTACAAGAAGAAAAAGGCAACCTGAAATTCATAGGAATAAGACACGAAGGAGCTGCTGCTTTTGCTGCTTCTGCTTATGGTAAGCTTACAGGAACGCCAGCTGCCTGCTTAACTATTGCAGGACCAGGAGCAACCAATTTATTTACGGGTATGTGGGATGCAAAAGTGGACAGGGCTCCCTTTTTGGCTCTGACAGGACAAGTAGCGACTCAGGTAGTAGGTACGGGTAATTTTCAGGAAGTAGACTTAGTTTCAGCCTTTAGTTCGGTTGCCGATTTTAATCACAGAGTACAAGCTGACAGTCCACATGCTGAGTTAATGGGCTTATCAATTAAACATGCCATACTCAATAAAGATGTTTCGCACCTCACATTTCCAGACGAAGTACAGGTACTACCTGCCAATAATTCAACTGCTTCCAATAGTGAAGGAAGAATGCCTAACCTAGCTATCTCTCCTCCAAAAGAGGAGTTAAATAAAGCTGCGGGATTAATAAAAAAAGCAAAGAAACCTACTATTATTATAGGTCATGGTGCTCGAAATGCTTCCAAGGAGATTTTAAATTTTGCTAAGAAAATAGGTGCGCCAATAATGACCACTTTTAAAGCGAAAGGAGCTGTTTCTGATTCGCACCCACTCGCTTGTGGTGTATTAGGTAAAAGTGGGACTCCAGTTGCCGCGCATTTTATGAGTTCTGCCGATTTACTTATTGTATTTGGTGCTTCGTTTGCCCGCCACACAGGAATTTCAGAAAGTATTCCTACGATACAAGTAGATCATGATCCATTAGCTCTTGCCAAATTTAATGCTATATCTGTGCGTGTTTTAGGAGATATAGATACCACAGCATCGCTCTTAAATGAAGCGTTAGATAATAGCACAATCGCTCAACAACCAGAAAAGGAAATTAAGACAAGATGGGCGGATTGGAGAAAAGAAAAAGAAAACAGAGCAAATGAAGCTTCTGATAACGTTACACCTTCAAAAGTTTTTCTTGAGTTAAACAAACAGGTTCCTGAGAAGGGTGTTATGTGTGTAGATGTAGGAAATAATGCCTACAGCTTTGGTCGCTATTTCGAAAGTCAAGATCATCGCTTTCTATTATCTGGGTACCTAGGTTCAATAGGATTCGCATTACCTGCTTCCATAGGTGCTTGGGCCGCTACTAAAGGCAAATTACCCATAGTTGCTGTAGCAGGTGACGGAGGTTTTGGTCAGTATATGGCAGAACTAACGACATTAGTGCAATACAATATTCCAGTCAAGTTAATTATCATCAACAACAACCAACTGGCAAAGATTAGTAAGGAGCAAAGATCAGGAGAATTTGATGTATGGAAAACGGAGTTATCAAATCCTAATTTTAGTGACTTTGCTCAATCATGTGGAATGATCGGATTAAGAGCAGAAAACAACGCAGATTTGGAACTAAAAATGAAAGAGCTGTTTCAAGTCGAAGGACCTGCATTATTAGAAGTAATCTCTGATCCTGATAAATTATAGAACAATGAAAAAAACGTTTTTAGTATCTCTACTAATTTTTGGAGGGAAATTTACTCATGCACAGGAACTCAAACCCATGTCG
>CAXMPG010000122.1:0-54385 GCA_964195485.1 uncultured Desulfobacterales bacterium | reverse complement strand
AATAACTAGACTGGTTAAGATTTTTGAATAATTCATAAATAAGGTATTTAAAAGGTAAAGATTCCTACTCTTTAGTTTTTCGGAAAACACTATTAACAAATTATATGTTGACATCACAAAGATAAGTAACCATATTAAATTAACTATCGCCTGAAAATCTCACGATTATTAAACCACTTCCGCTTCGTCTTTTTCGAAGTTTATTATTCGGGTTAAACAAAACACACCCTATACTTCAGCTTATGTAAATCTTTATGATTCAACCTAATAAAGCCTATGCTTCAGTTTTTTAATTAACTTAGTAAAATGAAATGGCTTAACCACATTCCTTTATTTCGACTTATTGTACCCTTTTCTCTTGGTATTATGTGGTCTTTTTACAATCCTACACCAATTGGATTAGAAATAATAATTACGGTTTCTGTACTTACCATCTTTAACTTAATCATGATTAAATTAAAGGTTCTTAATTCGAAATACTATAACCGTTGGATATTTGGTGTTTTTTCAACCGTTTTCTTTTTTATTATAGGACTGACTATTTCAAATTCTCGGGTGGAGCAATTCAAGGCAAACCATTTCAGTCATTTTATTACGGCTAACCACCATCCTGAAGCATATATAGCCACTATTAGCTCCGAACCAACCATTAACCCTAAATCCATTAAAGCGGTACTGGAAGTCACCCAAATTAAGGATAATGGGGTTTGGATAAAGACTTCTGGTAAATGTTTGGTCTATTTTAAAACTCAAGACTCTTTAAATCTCCAATATGGTGATGTAATAAACTTTTTACGCACACCAACCAACGTTTCACCGCCAGCTAATTTTGACGAATTTGATTACAAGCGCTATTTGTCTCATCATTACATTTACCAACGGGCCTATCTAGCTAATTCTGATTTTAAGTTAATTGGCTTTGAGCCTATTTCTATTGTAAAAGAAAAAGCCATAAATTGGCGTGATTTTTTATTGAGTCGTTACCAAAAATTTGGAATTGATGGAGAAGAATTAGCCATAATTTCCGCGTTAACCTTAGGCAAAAAAGAATCTTTAACGCACGAATTAAAATCTGCCTATTCAAGCGCTGGGGCCATGCATGTATTAGCAGTTTCCGGACTTCATGTGGGTATCATTTTCTTAGTTCTACGGTTTATGCTCGGCTGGATGGATAAATTCAAAAACGGAGAAGCGATCAAAGCAGTCATCCTCATAATTAGCATTTGGTTTTATGCTTTTATTACCGGGCTTTCTCCATCTGTAATTAGAGCTGCTACCATGTTTTCTTTTATGATTGTTGCTGTTTCGTTTGGCCGTACTAGTAACATTTATAACACCTTGGCCTTATCTGCTTTCGCTATTTTAGTCTATGAACCATTTATGCTTTTGGAAGTTGGTTTTCAACTTTCCTATTTAGCTGTAATTGGCATTATTTACCTTCATCCGTACATCTACAATCTTATTGAAATCCCTCCGGGTATAATTGACAAAGCATGGAATATCACCTGTGTTTCGCTTTCTGCACAGTTAGTTACCGCCCCATTGGGTATTCTCTATTTTCATCAATTCCCAACTTATTTTCTGCTTTCAAATTTGATCGTAATTCCTGCGGCATTTTTAATCATCTTCACCGCTATTGGATTCCAAGTTCTATCTATTATTCCTTTAATTGGGAAATTGATTTCAGCCATTTTATTCGGAATAGTGTACAGTCTAAATACACTAGTAAAAGCCATGGAGCAACTACCAAACTCCCTTATCACCGGATTAGACATCAGTGTCATAGAAACGTGGCTGATGTACCTTATAATCGCTTCCTTTACCATTTGGTTAACCCAATACAATAAGAAGTTTGTTATTTACAGCCTAGGACTTATTATGGCCTTAACCATTTCTCAAACCATTGAAAAGTGGTCCATTTTAAACCAAAAGGAAATTACATTCTACGCTACAGGGAAACAATCTTCGATAGAGTTTGTGAATGGATATCACACCCTTTTTATTGCCGACTCTAGCTTAATTTCAAATACGGATAGAATGCAGTTTCACGTATATCATCATCGTTGGAAACGAGGTTTAGGTAATGTTACGCTTAATCATAGTGACCCTAAGAATGAATCTTCAAACGCTTGGTACATTGGAAATACACGGATATTAAAATTAGATAACGCGCATATTTTCACCCCTAATCAAATACACCAATTCCAACCTCATGTTATTTTCGTGAACACGTATAAGAATTACGACTTAAGTGATTGGAAAGACTTTAAGCCAAAACCGATAATTATTGTTGGTACTAATGCATCAAAAAAGGTCACCCAACAAATGAAATTATTTTGCGCAAAAAATTTATGGAAATACTATTCCAGTAGGGAGAATGGGGCAATAAAAATTGCTTTAAATCAATATTTTAAACCTGGAGAAATTAGTTTCCAAAAACATCCGTAAATGAAAAAGTCTCATTTAAGCGAACCCCTTTATCGGTGTTTTTTAAAGAACATAACTCGTTAACATGATCATGCTCAAAAAAGATGAGGTAATCATTATCTGCTACATTCTTTAAAAACTTGGCTTTTTCATCCATAGTAATTAACGGTCGCGTATCATACCCCATTACATAAGGAAGTGGAATATGCCCCGTTGAAGGCAATAAATCTGCGGCAAAAACAATGGTTTTACCTTTATACTGGATATGTGGAATCATTTGCGCATCGGTATGTCCATCCACAAATAAAATATCAAATCCCATTTCAGAATTATTCAAAAAACTAGAGTCAGGTCGGTTAATAAAATTCAACTGACCGCTTTCTTGAATAGGTAAAATATTTTCTTTTAAGAATGATGCTTTCTCTCTTGGGTTTGGTTCAGTAGCCCAGTTCCAATGTCGCTCGTTACTCCAAAATTTGGCATTTTTAAATGCCGGCACTAATAAGGTTCTATCCTTGTTCCAAACAATACTACCTCCACAATGGTCAAAATGCAAATGCGTTAAAAACACATCGGTAATATCATCTCGGTGAAAACCATTCTTAGCTAGATTTCCATCTAAAGAATCATCGCCATTCAAATAAAAGTGACCAAAGAATTTATCATCTTGTTTATCCCCAATACCATTATCAATAAGAATTAACCGATCTCCATCTTCAATAAGCATAGAGCGCATGGCCCAACTACACATATTTTTTTCATCAGGCGGATTAGTTCTTTGCCATAAAGCCTTAGGCACTACTCCAAACATGGCACCGCCATCTAACTTAAAATTCCCGGTATTTAATGGATAAATCTTCATGATTGGAATTGCTTTTAAATGATTAAATTCTAAACTCGCCTTTCTTAGTTAAGTGATACACTTTTCCTAAATATCCTAAGAACTCCGTAAACGTTTTAACGGCATCAATAGTTTCTGGGAAAATTTCTTGCTTCTTCATTTTCAAGGTTAACACCCCATAAATACCATTTATGGCTAATTCTATAGGGTTTAATGTTGACCCAGAAGACTTTTGCGAAATCTCTACTAAATAAGAGTTTGCCGCATCGTATTTCTCCTTGTACTTCGAATTTGACGCATCAGAAATTAACTGGCTATGTAAATAAGACAACTCCCCAATAATTTCAATCACTTCTGAAAGGTGGCCTCTATCCTCAATATTGTCCTTTTCCATTTTGGAAACGACATCTTTGTACCAATCCATTAATTCTGTTTTAACCTCTTTTTCAAGGTCTGAGGGAGCTATTATAGCGGAGTTAATTAACTCTAAGTTTAATTGACACGACCTTATAACATCTTCGGTATGAAACATATAAATGACATACTCAATAATGTTTTCTTCCCTTTTTTTGTCAGCTTCTAACATACTTATTTAGTTTCTGAGTCAATAACAACTTCATCTAGTTGTTTCTGCTCATACTCTGCATTTAACCCTTCCAGAACATCATTGGTAATATCTAAGCTTTTATCGGCCCATCTAATAATTCCTAAATCAGAATTACTTAAAACCATTTCGTAAGGCTTATCTGCACAATAACGACCTAAATACTCATTAATAGCATCATGAATGTTACGGTTATACCCTTGCTCAATTTCCATTAATTTACGGGTATATTCTTCTTGCTTAATCTGTAATTTTTCTTGATCATCATACAGTTTTCTTTGTCTGTTTTGACCTTCAAATTGCGATAATGAAGCGGCATCTCTTTGAAGCTTTTCTGCGTCACCTCTTAACTTGGTTTCTTTTTGACGTAAAATACTTTCGTATTTCAAAGTCAGCGTAGTTAGTTCATCTCTTAAAAATTGAGCATATTCATAATTACCCATTATGGTATCCGCATGAACCATAGCGATAATCATCATTTTTTTAGCCGGCTCTTCCGTTGCATCAGTGGTAGCTTCTGAAGCAGATGTAACTTCTTTGGTATTCGAGGCTTGACTACATGACCCCATAAACATTCCCATTACTGCAATAGCAAGTGTTGCTCTTAATATTCTCATTTGTATATTATTGATTCACGACTTATATCGTACGGTTTTACATTTTGACAAATGTAATTTATACAATCAAAAAAGCCCATACCTTTCGATAAGAGCTTTAACAATTTATATATTTTTAATCCTATATGTTAATTTGGGTCTAGTATTGGGTTTCAAAAATCTGTTTTACAATTTTAAAGAAGAAAGGCTGATTCGGTTTACTGGCCCCATCATCGGTGGGATATCCCCAACCCACAATTTTTATTTTCTGTCCTGCTATCGAAATAACCTCGAGTTTAATTAAGTGGTTAGTTTGAGAATCAATGAGTGTATAACGCTCAATCTCCTTATACGAACCCTTTTCAGAATACGCCTCTTTTAGTGCACCCGTAACTTTATAGCCATTGTCTAGATACCTTTCCTTTATATAGTCGAATAAAAAATAAAACTCATCCGTATCCCAACCAGTAGGAATATTAAATGTGAAAGTGTTTTTAGTGTAGTTAAACTTTATATACTCCGAATCATCTTCAGAATACTCCAAGGTTTTCACTTCTTTCAGTAAGCTCGTCAAACGCCCTCCGTATAACCATTTAGCATAATTGATTTGTTCAATTGCTGTTCGTTCTAAAGGAAGTTTTAAAACCGTAACTGATTTTGTGACATACGCATCCTCTTTGCTATTGCCAGAAAAAATGGTAGTAATAAAATCTTCAATTTTTTGCGTAAACATAAATGTGATAGGTTTAATACAAATAAAAGGTATCCTACTAAAAGACGATTGTCAATCTTTTTAAGAATAGCGTATCACGTTCAATAGTTTTAAATTTAACGTCAAAACATAAAAAAGCCCCCCACTCAAAGTTGAGTGGGGAGCTAACAATTAGAATTAGCTATGCTTATTAATACATGGAGATTACTGTTCCTCCAAATTCTTGTCTCACACCATTATTATCTAACGTGGTTGCTTTCCAAATAAATATTTCACCTGATGAAGCTACTGTTCCATTAACTCTCCCGTCAAATTGCTTTTGCGAATCTGACGATTCAAAAACAAGGTTGCTATTTCTATCGTAAACATTTAATTGGTAAGAGAAATACCCAGATGTTAAAGCTACTGGAAACCACATATCATTTACTCCGTCACCGTTAGGACTAAAACTGTTTGGAGCTAATAAATTAAACTCCGTATCCTGGGTATACCTTCTGTAATTTGTCCACTGACAACCGTACTTATTTACTACACGAAGCGAAATTTGATAATCACCAGCTCTACGGTAGGTATGCGAAACACCTTCACCTGATAACATAGTTCCATCACCTAAATTCCACGAGTACGCTAATTCTCCTCCCGTGTTAGATGCAAAATACACCACGGGAACCATTCCTCTTTCTACATTTTCTTTTGGTTCAAAAGAAGCGTCTGGTCTTGGGTTTACAAGTAAACTAACCGCTTCTGAATATACATTATGCTCTGGGAAAAATGCTTTAATCTGATAATCTCCTTTTTCATGAAAGGTGTAACTCAACTGACCTTTAACCGATGATTTTACCGTTTCACCATTTCCTAAATCCCAAATCACTTCTTCTCCGTTATCTTCAGAAAGCGTCATTATAAACTCTATTCCTGAACAAACCGTAGATGTCTCTAAAATAATCTCTGGAGCACTAAAGCTAACTTTATTTCCGCTAAGTGTAGTACTTAATGCAGGTTCACTCGGAGTTTCCGCCTTATTTACATCTGAAGTAATAATCTGTTTTTTCGTCTTTTTAACCGGATTATTAACCGATTCCAATTCCTGTTTAGCTAAAGGCACTTTCTGCAATTCAACTTCTTCCGCTTTTACTTCAGAAACAACTTCTGATTTTTTTACTGGAATTACTTTTATGCTGGTTTCTTGGTCTTTATTGACTAATGGGATTTCTGTATTGACAGCAATCTCAGGAATAACGATATTGTTGTCTTCGTTACGAGATAATTGAAACACCGTAACCGCAACAACCATAGCTGCAATAGCAGCAATACCCCATTTAGCAAATGAACTCCCTGCAGGCTTTCCTTGGTCTAGTTGTTTCTCCAACTTAGCCCATTGACTTGCATCGTAAGGAACCTCATGGCCATTTGCAGCCTTTCTAAGTTGTTCCTCAAATGGATTTAATTTATTTGACATCTTAATCTTGTTCTAATTTAACTAAGTTCTTTAATAGGTTTCTTTTGGCTTTCGACAAATTTGACTTTGAAGTCCCAACGCTAATTCCTAATATTTCAGAAATCTCGTTATGAGAATAATCTTCAATCACATACATATTGAAAACCAACTTATACGCGGGTGAAAGGTTTTGAATCTCTTCCATTACCCGTTCCGTTTCGCTGATTAATGTATGATTCCAAGCTATTTCCTCAGATTCTTGATCAGCTAACCAATCATAATCAGTCGCATCAACAGATACAAAAATCTTTTTCTGCTTTCTAATATAATCAATAGCGGTATTTGACATTATTCGTCTTACCCAACCTTCAAAAGAACCTTCTCCGTTATATTTTTCAATATTCGAAAACACCTTTATAAATCCAGCCTGAACAATATCTTGCGACTCATCCCGATCAGAAATATACCTTCTGCATACGCTACTCATTTTCCCGAAAAATTTTTCGAAAATCTGATTCTGCGCCCTACGATTACCTAATTTACATTGGGCAATCATCTCATGTAAATCCTGAGATTTGTTTTTCATTAACCTGTTCTGCTTTAATAAACGTATGCTTATTGAATGGTTGCTTTTATTTCACACGAACAAACATATTTTTTTTCACATGATGTTAGTAACCCCACATAAAAATAATTTTAATCACAAAATGTAATTAGTAATATCTGCTATTAAATCCGAGTGAAATTTCATTTTTAAGGGATTAATCAATTTATTTTAATCAAAATTGTAACCCATAAATAAGCTCACCGCAGAATGTATTGGAACTTTTTGTCTCGTATTAGGCGGTTGCGGAAGTACCGTTTTAGTGGGAGCCTTTCCATAACTAGGAATTGGGTGTGCAGCTGTAGCCCTTGGGTTTAGCCTAACGTAATTAACTAAAGCTTAGGCTTTAGAATCTATTTCAGGCGGGCATTTTAACCGCAGTTTCTATTGGTCTTTGGACGGATGGCTGGTTTGATGCAAAAGATTTACTAGGCTATATTATTACGTAGGTATACTTTTCCTAATTGTTTATGGACAAGCTAATTTCACCAACATCGGAGGGCTTGCCTCTAATAAATAGGGGAGTTATCTCCTGCAGATTATAGCGTCACTGCCGCGTCAATTACCAACGTGGTAATGACTTTTATGTTTTTAATTGTCATATTAGGTGCTACACCAAAAAATGCCGCTGCTGGATTTGGTAGAATGGCTATTGGATTAGCACGTATGTAAATTCATTTAATCAATATTCCAGTAACAAATACAACCGTATATCCTGTGCCTAATAGCTAACAAGCACTTTTTACAGGAGGCGATTATAGGCGCAAACTTTCGTTACTTTGGGTAACTCCTAGCGTAGGTGCAATCTTTGCCGGGCTAAGCTATAAAATGATGGCTCCAAACGAAGATTAATTCCTTTTACTAAAAATTATTCTAGCCAGAAAGCTTTCCGCTTTCTGGCTTTTTTTATACCAAAAATTCCTATTCAAAAACGTACTTTTGCAGCTCAAAATTTTATATCATGGAACTTACTGCATTAACAGCAATTACACCTATTGACGGTCGCTATCAATCTAAAACAGAATCGCTTTCTAAATACTTTTCAGAATGGGCTTTGTTTAAATACCGAACTTTAGTTGAAATAGAATATTTCATTGCTTTATGTGAAATTCCATTACCACAACTAGCCGACTTTGATTCTTCAAACTTTGAAAAATTAAGAGCTATTTATAAAAATTTCACCCCTGCAGATGCGCAAGCAATGAAGGATATTGAAAAAGTAACCAACCATGACGTAAAAGCGGTAGAGTACTTTTTAAAAGATAGGTTTGATGAATTAGGTTTAGATAAATGGAAAGAATTTATACATTTTGGACTTACATCTCAAGACATTAACAACACGGCTATTCCGTTATCATTAAAAGAAAGTGTTTTAGAAAACATTATTCCGGCTATAGTAGAAGTAAAAGAAATGCTTAGCGGCTTATCTTCAGATTGGGCTAATATTCCAATGCTTGCCAGAACACACGGTCAACCTGCATCTCCTACTCGTTTAGGAAAAGAAATTGAAGTTTTTGTTGTTCGATTAAATGAACAACTTGAAATTTTAAACGCTGTAAAATGGGCTGCCAAGTTTGGTGGCGCTACTGGCAATTTCAATGCGCATCATGTGGCCTACAAAAACCATGACTGGAAACAATTTGGTGATTCGTTTTTAGACCAGTCTTTAGGTTTATACCGTTCACATCCTACCACCCAAATTGAACATTATGATCATATGGCTCATATGTTTGATACGTTTAAAAGAATCAATACCATTTTAATTGATTTTAGTAGAGATATCTGGACGTATGTATCTATGGATTATTTCAAACAAAAAATTAAAGCAGGAGAAGTTGGTTCTTCCGCAATGCCACATAAAGTTAACCCAATTGATTTTGAAAATGCCGAGGGTAACTTAGGAATTGCAAATGCTATTTTCGAGCATTTATCTGCCAAATTACCTATTTCAAGATTACAACGTGATTTAACTGATTCTACCGTTTTACGTAACGTAGGAGTTCCTTTTGGACATACATTAATTGCTTTAAGTTCTTTGAATAAGGGATTAGGTAAATTATTGCTAAATGAAGCTAAAATAGCGGCCGACTTAGAAAATAACTGGGCTGTTGTAGCAGAAGCTATCCAAACCGTTTTACGCAGAGAAGGCGTAGCTAATCCATACGAAATGTTAAAAGGATTAACACGAACCAATAAAAAAATTGACGGTGACGTGATGCAAGAATTTATTGCTAGTTTAGACATTAGTGATGCATTAAAAATGGAACTTTCAGAAATCACCCCTTCTAATTATACTGGAATTTAATACCATGCAAAACGCTATTAAAATATTTGGGTTCCTAATTATATCTGCCTTACTTGGCAACTGTCAAGGGGGTACTAACGAACCAAACGCTACTTCATGTAACTACTTTAAAACGGGAACTTTCAAATATGAAGGTAGTGAGGATATCAGAATTGAAAGAACAGCCAACCAACAAATTGAGTATAATTTAAATGGTGATGGTGGATATATTTACACGGATAAATATACCATTGTTTGGACGAGCGACTGTGAGTATTACCTCACATTGGAAAGCACTGATCACCCGGAAGATTTAGACTTCACAAAAGCAGATACTATGTGGTCAAAAATAACAGGTGTATCAAGAACTGGGTATAAATTCACCGCAGTTAAGGGAACAGAGGTTTTTCAAGGAGAGTTAAAGAAAACAGACCCTTAGTTTTCAACTTGTAATGAGCGATTAAAAAGACATCATATTATATCAGAGAATCATCATTTGAATGTTTCTCTTGAAGTAATTGAATTATTCCATCAGAAAGGCCAATACGTGGAACATGCAGAATACTACTATCTGCCCATTTCATGATTGAAAAATAGATTTCTGAGGCATGAACAATTACATCTGCTCGGTCTGGATTTAGCTTAAATTCTTTAATCCGTTGATCAAAACTCATTTTACCCAAAGTTTCTTTAATGCTTTTAAATTCGTGATACAAAACAGGGCTCGGATATTCTACATCCATTAGTTTATAAATCCGGTTAATATTACCCCCAGACCCGATCATTTCAATATGCTCTAATGATTGTGTTTCAATTTTCACCCACTCTTTCAATTCCGCCCATCGCTCTTTACTCACCATGTCGTTCATCATTCGTATAGTTCCAATTTTAAACGATTTAGAAGCAATTATGGTACTCCCTGAAAGAATAGTAACCTCAGTGCTCCCCCCGCCAACATCCACGTATATATAATTACAATCATCATAGGAGCTATTCCTAAAGTGAGCTTTGAAAATTATTTCAGCCTCCTTTTTACCATCAATAATATCAATTTCAATTCCGGTAGACTCTTTCACTAAGGCAATGGTTTTAGGTCCGTTCTTTGCTTCGCGCATAGCTGATGTAGCCACTCCCAAATAATCATTTACTCCGTGAATATCCATTATGATTTGGAAGGCTTTCATACCATCTAAGAACTTAGCTACCGTTTCCTGCGTAAGGGCTTTACTAGTAAATGCATCCTGACCTAATCTTACTGGAAGTCTTACTAAGGAAACCCTTTTTGTGGTCACTTCATTTCCATCATTCACAACCATAGAAATCAATAAACGCATGGCATTTGAACCTATATCAATTGCCGCATATTTATTTATAGAAAGATTATTACTCATAGGTAGTCATTTACTTACATTTCAATATCGATTATTTTTTAGAACCAGCTACACAAATCTAACTAATAACCGTGATAATTAATCGATGATACTTAGGTTTGTATTTAGATAATTACTCGATATTAAAATCATGAAAATTGTTTCTTTAGTTCCATCACTTACAGAATTACTCTTCGATTTAGGATTGGAAAACCAAGTTGTTGGCGTTACTCGTTTTTGCATTCATCCAAAACAAAAAACTAAAAATATTCAGAAAATTGGAGGAACAAAGACAGTAAAATTAGACCGGGTGATTTCCCTATCTCCGGATTTAATTATTGCAAATAAGGAAGAAAATTCAAAATCAGATATTGAGGAATTACAAAAACACTGTAACGTTTGGGTAACTGACATCTATACCCTCAACGATACTTTCAGGGTCATTAAAGAACTAGGTATTAAGACTGATTGTGAGTCTAACGCAAACCAGTTAATTATCGAAATAAAAGCAAAATTTAGAACGCTTAAATCTAAAGTCCGCTTAACTAATCAAACTTTCGCATACGTGATTTGGCAAGATCCGATAATGCTTGCAGGCAGAGATACATTTATTAATCAGATGGCCGCAGAGATTGGTATGACCAATATATTAAAAGAGGAAAAATCAAGGTATCCAGAACAAACCGAAGAAGATTTAATTAAATTAAATCCGGAGTTTTTGTTTTTGTCCTCCGAGCCATTCCCATTCCAACAAAAACATGTGGAGGCTTATGCGCAATTACTACCAAATACTAAGGTCTTACTCGTTGACGGAGAAATGTTTTCCTGGTACGGCTCACGGATGAAGTTAGCTCCAATTTACTTTGAAAATCTTTTAAAAGAGCTCTATTAAAACTTATTGTATTCTTTCATTATCAATCCTTAGATTTGCACCTATGCGTAAAGTAATTCCATTAATAATTATCGCAGTTTTCGTTCATCTTATATCACCAGCTCAAAAAGTTGGACTGGTATTAAGTGGCGGTGGTGCGGATGCTTTGGCACACATTGGAGTTATTAAAGCTTTAGAAGAAAATAATGTTCCCATAGATTTCATTTCTGGGACTTCAATGGGCGCATTAATAGGTGCATTATATGCTAGTGGGGTTCCAATAACTCAAATAGAAAAATATTTTACTTCCCCTGAATTTCTAGACATTAGTACGGGAGAATTACCATCAGAATTTCATTACTACTACCCACACCCAGAGCCAAACCCTGGAATAATATCATTACGCTTTAAAAAGAATAAAGATGGTTACACCTTACTTCTTCCGTCTCAAATAATATCATCTGAGACCTTTGATATGGATGTGGTTAAATACCTTGCGGAAGCAGAAATGTTGGCCAAATACAATTTTGATAGTTTAATGATCCCATTTCGATGTGTAGCTGCAGATGTGGTTACCAAAGAATTAGTCGTTTTTAAAAATGGGAGTTTAACCGAGGCAATAAGGGCTTCAATGTCTTATCCATTTTTTATACGACCTATAAAAATCAATGGCCATCTTATGTATGATGGCGGTATATATAATAACTTCCCGGTAGATGTTATGTGTAATGACTTTAGTCCAGATTACATTATTGGTAGTAATGTTTCAAAAAATATTCCAGAACCTGATGTAGACGATTTATTTGGACAGCTTCAAAACATCCTAGTAAAACCTACGGATTATAGTATTTACTGCATTGACGGAGAACTTATTGAACCCACCATAAATTTTGGAACATTCAATTTTGAAAATGCTCAAGAAGCCATTGATTCTGGGTACGTAGAAACCTTAAGACATATACAGCATATAAAATATCATCTTTCCCCTGCAGATTCCAATATAGTATTAACCAATAAGTTCAAGCAGAAAAAAGATTCTATCATAATAAATAAAATCATTTTTAGGGGTATAAACACAAAGCAGGCTAAGTATGCTGGCTCCGTTTTAAACCGAAAAAGAAAAAAGCAAGTTGGTCTAGATCTAGCCACTTTTGAACGAAATTATTACCGCCTATTCCAAGAGTCTTATATTGAAGACATTCGGACAAAGCTCCAGTTTGATCCAGATACTAAGAAATACGATGCCATTGTAGACGTAAGTCCAATTAAGGCAATTACCCTTGATATAGGAGGCAATATTGCATCTCGCCCAGTGTCAGAAGGTTTTGCCAGCTTTAGCTTTAATAACTTATCTACGTTTGGTTTCAAAATGGGGGGTTCCACCCATTATGGAAAGATGTACCAGGCCCTTAATATTTACACCCAATTTGACTTTCCATCTAAACTACCCTTCTACGTTAAACCTAAAATGGTCATTCATAATTGGAATTGGTTTGAAAGTAAACAAGCTAATCTTTTTGTTTCTGAAAAACCTAATTACATTATTGAAGGGGAGTTATACTCCGGGATTGAGGTTGGTACCGGATTAGGAAATCGTTTAAAACTTTCCGTAGAATTAGCCTATTTACAAATGGAGTCGAGATATTACCAAACCAAATCATTCACTCCTACAGATACAACTGATGATACTCGATTTAATGGGTTAAACGCAAAAATAGAACTATCTTCCAGTAGCTTAAATCAGAAACAATTCGCTTATAATGGAAGCCAAATAAGAGTAATGGCAACATATACAAGTGGAAATGAGTTTTACACTCCTGGATCCACCTCTCCTGTGGAAGAACAATCGCGTACGGCCCATACCTTTCTACAATTGAAATTTGACTTTCAGAAATATTTTAAAACAGCTGAGAAATTTAGAATTGGATTAACACTTTCAGGTGCATATTCAGGGATGGGATTCTTTAAAAATTACACTTCTACTGTAATTCAATCTCCTTCCTTTAAACCAACACCAGATAGTAAAACTTTATTTTTAGAAAGCTTTCATGCTAATAAATATGGGGCAGTTGGGGCTCAGTTTATTTTTCTACCACTAAAGAAATTACAAATTAGAATGGAGGGTTATATTTTTCAACCCTATAGGGCTTATATACAAGGAGCTGATGGTCAAGTGGAATATGGGACACCCTTTGCCGATAGATTTGCAATAATTTCTGGAGTAATAGCTTACCAAACGCCAATAGGACCGTTAAGCTTTTCGACCAATTATTACTACAACAATCCGGATATAAGCCCAGAAGAAGAAGCACCAATAACAGTGCTTCTTAACTTTGGTTATATTCTTTTCAATAAATCAGCTTATCACTAACCTACGCTTGCGTAGTAGGACCTCCAAAATTCATTGGAATAGCTCCACCTTGAGGCTCTCCTTCTTTAATATGACCATGTTGTTGCTCATACTTAGTAATGTTATCTTGAAGCGCTAAAAGAAGTCTTTTTGCGTGTTGAGGAGTCAAAATAATTCTAGATTTAACTTTTGCTTTAGGTGCTCCAGGCATTACTTGTACGAAATCAACAATAAACTCTGAGTGAGAATGTGTTAAAATAGCTAAGTTAGAATATGTTCCTTCTGCCATTTCTTCACTCAATTCAATATTAAGTTGGCCTTTGTTTGGATCTTGATTTTCCATAATAAAATTATTAGTTACAAAAAAGCCCCGATAAACGGGGCTTTTCTATTTGTTTATCTTTAAGATTATAAATCTATAATATCCGGATTTGATTCTACTTCCGTTAATTGATTGAACTCTTGTTGAGATCCAACAACTAATTTCTCGTATTCACTAAGTCCAGTACCAGCTGGGATTAAATGTCCAACAATTACGTTTTCTTTCAATCCTAACAAGTGATCTTCTTTTCCTTTAACAGCAGCCTCATTCAATACCTTAGTTGTTTCCTGGAAGGAAGCAGCAGAGATGAAACTACCTGTTTGAAGCGATGCTCTAGTTATACCTTGTAACACCGGTTTAGATGTCGCAGGCATTGCGTCTCTAGATTCTACTAATGTCTGGTCATTTCTTTTTAATCTAGAATTTACATCACGTAATTTTCTAGCTGAAATAATTTGACCTTCTTTTAACTCATTTGAATCACCCGCATCTTCCACAATTAAGCGACCATAAATCCAGTCATTTTGAATTTGGAAATCACTTTTGTTAATGATTTGTTTTTCTAAGAATTTAGTATCACCAGCATCAACAACATCCACTTTACGCATCATTTGACGAACGATAACTTCAAAGTGTTTATCATTAATCTTCACACCCTGTAGACGATATACCTCTTGTATTTCATTTACAATGTATTCTTGAACAGCAGTAGGACCTTTAATAGCTAAGATATCACTTGGAGTTGTAGCTCCATCTGATAACGGTTGACCCGCTCTTACCCAGTCATTCTCCTGTGCCAAAATATGTTTAGATAAAGACACTAAATACTTTTTAACTTCTCCTGTTTTAGATGTCACCACAATTTCTTGATTACCCCTTTTGATTTTACCAAAAGAAATATATCCGTCAATTTCAGAAACAACAGCAGGGTTAGAAGGATTTCTTGCCTCGAATAACTCTGTTACACGAGGTAAACCACCCGTAATATCACTTGAACCACCAGCAGAACGTGGGATTTTCACTAAAATCTCACCTGATTTTGCTGAACTTCCTTCTTCGGTGATTATGTGTGCCCCAACTGGTAGGTTATAAGAACGTAATTGATTTCCGTCTTTATCGTTAACCCTAATTAAAGGAACCATTTTTCTATCTTTTCTCTCAATAATTACTTTTTCAGAGAAACCTGTTTGTTCATCAGACTCTTCACGGAATGTTTTTCCTGCTTCAATATTATTGAAAGCAACAACACCAGCAAATTCTGATACAATTACAGCGTTATATGGATCCCAAGAACAAATAACATCGCCCTTTTTCACTTTCTTAGATCGTGTAATTAATAATGTAGACCCATAAGGAATATTGGTTGACATTAAAGTCATATTCGTAGTGGTGTCCATTATTCTAACTTCACCAGCTCTACCAATAACAACATTTTCTACATCACCATTGTCATTCGTTCTTTCTACAGTTTTAACATCCTCTAGAATTAACTTTCCATCAAATTTTGCAATATGACTTGACTCTGCAGCAATATTACTTGCCGTACCACCCACGTGGAATGTACGAAGTGTTAACTGTGTACCCGGCTCCCCAATTGATTGAGCAGCAACAACGCCTACAGCTTCACCTTTTTGTACTTTCCCATTTGTAGCTAGGTTAGTTCCATAACATTTACCACAAACACCACGAAGAGTCTCACATGTCAATACTGAACGAACTTCAACTGATTCAATTCCACAGTCTTCGATTTTTCTAGCAACATCTTCTGTAATTTCTTCTCCAGCAGCAATGATTTCTTCCTCTGTTTCAGGATTATAAACATCATGTACAGTAGTTCTACCAACAATACGGTCAAACAAATCTTCTACAATATCATCATTTTTCTTTAATGCTGAAACCGTTAAACCCCTTAAGGTTCCACAATCAGTATCCGAAATAATAACGTCTTGAGAAACATCCACCAATCTACGTGTTAAATAACCCGCATCGGCTGTTTTCAATGCCGTATCCGCTAAACCTTTACGTGCACCGTGAGTAGATATAAAGTAATCAAGAATTGATAAACCTTCCTTAAAGTTAGCTAAAATAGGATTCTCAATAATTGAACCTCCTTGCGCTCCCGATTTTTTCGGTTTTGCCATCAATCCCCTCATACCAGCTAACTGACGAATTTGCTCTTTCGAACCCCTTGCACCAGAATGGAACATCATATAAATGGAGTTGAAACCTTGATTGTCATTTTCCAATGCAGTCATCAAGATATTTGTCAATTTTGAATTGGTATGTGTCCAGATATCAATAATTTGATTGTAACGTTCATTATTAGTAATTAAACCCATGTTATAATTACCCATAATCTCAGCCACTTTCACTTTAGCACCCTCCACTAATGAAACTTTCTCTGCTGGAATCATAACATCATTGATGTTGAATGATAACCCACCTTTGAATGCCCAGAAGAATCCTAAACCTTTAATGTCATCCAAGAACCTTGCAGTTCTAGTAACTCCAGATATTTTCATGATCAGACCAATAATATCTCTTAAAGATTTCTTAGTCAATACTTCATTAATATATCCAACTTCTTCAGGAACAAATTCGTTGAACATTACTCTACCACAAGTGGTATCAATAATCTTTTCAACTCTACTTCCGTCCGATTCTAAAACATGAACTCTACATTTAATATTTGCGTGTAAATCAAGTTTACCTTCATTAAATGCAATCTCTACTTCTTCCGAAGAATAGAAAGTCATATCTTCCCCTTTAATCTTAAGGTTCTCGTCTGATCTTCTAGCTTTAGTAATGTAATATAATCCAAGTACCATATCCTGAGAAGGAACAGTAATAGGAGCACCATTTGCAGGGTTCAAAATATTATGAGATCCAAGCATTAAAACTTGTGCCTCTAAAATTGCAGCGTTACCTAATGGTAAGTGAACTGCCATTTGATCCCCATCAAAATCCGCATTAAATGCAGAACATGCTAATGGATGCAATTGGATAGCTTTACCTTCTACCAATTTTGGTTGGAAAGCTTGAATACCCAGTCTGTGAAGAGTTGGAGCCCTGTTCAGTAATACTGGATGACCTTTCAGTACATTTTCCAGAATATCCCAAACAACAGGTTCTTTCTTATCTACAATTTTCTTTGCTGATTTTACCGTTTTAACAATACCACGCTCAATCAATTTACGAATAATAAACGGCTTGTATAATTCTGCAGCCATATTTTTAGGAATACCACATTCGTGCATTTCTAAGTTAGGACCAACAACAATTACCGAACGTGCTGAATAATCCACACGTTTACCCAATAAATTCTGACGGAAACGACCTTGCTTACCTTTCAATGAATCAGAAAGAGATTTTAATGCACGGTTTGAATCTGTTTTAACAGCACTAGATTTTCTTGAATTATCTAATAATGAATCCACAGCTTCTTGAAGCATACGTTTCTCATTACGTAGAATTACCTCCGGAGCTTTAATTTCGATCAAACGTTTCAAACGGTTGTTACGAATAATTACTCTACGGTATAAATCATTTAAATCTGACGTTGCAAAACGACCACCATCAAGAGGAACCAAAGGTCTCAATTCTGGAGGAGTAACTGGAACAACCTTGATAATCATCCATTCAGGACGATTTTCTAGTCTAAGATTTGCATCTCTAAACCCTTCAACAACTTGTAATCTTTTTAAAGCTTCCGCTTTACGTTGCTGTGAAGTTTCAATATTTGCTTTGTGACGTAATTCATATGATAATGAATCTAAATCCAAATTACGTAATAAATCTTCTAATGCTTCCGCACCCATCTTAGCGATGAATTTGTTTGGATCAGAATCTTCTAAATATTGGTTATCTTGAGGAAGACGATCCATAGCATCTAAATACTCTTCTTCACTTAAGAAGTCTAAGTAACTAATTGCTTCACCTTCATCATTAGTTGCTCCACCCGCTTGGATAACTACATACTTCTCATAATAAATGATAGTATCTAATTTCTTTGAAGGTAAACCAAGTAAGTAACCAATTTTATTTGGTAATGATTTAAAATACCAGATATGTGCTACAGGAACTACTAAAGCAATGTGACCCATACGTTCACGTCTTACTTTTTTCTCTGTAACTTCAACCCCACAACGGTCACAAACGATTCCTTTATAACGGATTCTTTTGTATTTACCACAGTGACATTCGTAATCTTTTACCGGACCAAAAATACGCTCACAGAATAATCCGTCACGTTCTGGTTTATAAGTACGGTAATTTATAGTTTCTGGTTTTAGTACCTCACCACTTGATGAATTACGAATCATCTCTGGGCTAGCCAAAGAGATAGTGATTTTACTAAAACTACTTTGTTGTTTTGTGTCTTTATTAAAAGCCATAACTTATGCTAATTTAAGTCCTTTAGTTCAACTATTAATTCATGGTGATATTCAATCCTAAACCTCTCATTTCATGTAGTAATACATTGAAAGATTCTGGAATACCAGGTGTTGGCATCGCCTCACCTTTTACAATAGCTTCATAAGCTTTTGCACGACCAATAACATCATCCGATTTAATTGTCAAGATTTCCTGTAAGATATGTGCTGCACCAAATGCTTCCAATGCCCACACTTCCATCTCTCCAAATCTTTGACCACCCATTTGAGCTTTACCACCCAATGGTTGTTGTGTAATCAATGAGTATGGTCCGATAGATCTAGCATGCATCTTATCATCCACCAAGTGGTGAAGTTTCAACATGTAGATAATTCCAACAGTAACTGGTTGATGAAAACGTTCTCCAGTACCCCCATCATAAAGATAAGTTCTACCGAAATCTTCAATACCCGCTTTCTTAGTCCATCCTTCAATTTCTGCTACAGAAGCACCATCAAAAATAGGAGTTGCGAATTTCACACCCAATTTTTTACCAGCCCATCCTAAAACAGTTTCATAAATTTGGCCAAGGTTCATACGAGATGGTACACCTAACGGATTTAATACGATATCCACCGGATCTCCATTCTCTAAGTAAGGCATATCTTCTGCACGAACAATACGAGCTACAATACCCTTATTACCGTGACGACCCGCCATTTTATCACCTACTTTTAACTTACGTTTTTTAGCTACATAAATTTTAGCTAATTGAACGATACCAGCTGGTAATTCATCACCAATAGAGATTTGGAATTTTTCACGTTTCCAAATACCTAATACATCGTTTACACGCGTACTAAAGTTAACAAACAAACGCTTAATTAAGCTATTCGTTTCGCTATTAGTTGTCCAACCTGCAGGATTTAATTCATCGTAATTTAAAGTCATTAAAAGTTTAAGTGTAAACTTAGTTCCTTTTGGTACGATTTCCTCACGGAAGTTATTGAAAACACCTTGAGAAGTTTTACCGTTAACCAATGCAAATAATTTTTCTGCGTGGATTACTTTAACAGCATCTACTTCTTTAGTGTACTTATAATCTATTTCAGCAAGAATTTCTTTCTCACTATTTCTTTGACGTCTATCTTTAATTGCTCTTGAAAATAATTTCTTTCCAATTACAACGCCATCCATAGAAGGACCTGCTTTTAAAGAAGAATCTTTTACATCACCCGCTTTGTCACCAAAGATTGCACGTAATAGTTTCTCTTCTGGAGTAGGATCACTTTCTCCTTTTGGCGTAATTTTTCCGATTAAAATATCACCCGCTTTAATTCTTGAACCGATACGAACTAGTCCGTTTTCATCCAAGTTTTTTGTAGCTTCTTCACTTACGTTAGGAATATCAGCAGTAAGTTCTTCTAAACCACGTTTAGTATCTCTTACCTCTAAGCTAAATTCTTCTACGTGTAATGAGGTGAAATAGTCATCAATAACTACTTTCTCAGAAATCACAATCGCATCCTCAAAGTTGTACCCTTTCCAAGGCATAAATGCCACGTTTAAGTTTCGTCCAAGAGCTAGCTCACCTTGTTGTGTTGCATAACCTTCACAAAGTACCTGGCCTTTTTCAACTCTATCGCCAATTCTAACAATTGGTTTAAGGTTTACCATGGTATTTTGATTGGTCTTGCCATATTTTACCAATTGGTAAGTTTTGGCAGGACCTCTAAAGCTTACAGATCTATCATCGTCTGTTTGGTCATACTTAATAGTTACTTCTAAAGCATCTACATACGTAACAACCCCGGCACCTTCAGCGTTAATTAAAACTCTAGAATCTCTAGCAATATCAGCTTCTATACCAGTTCCTACAATAGGAGCTTCTGGACGTAAAAGTGGTACCGCTTGACGTTGCATGTTTGCTCCCATCAACGCTCTATTCGCATCATCATGTTCCAAGAAAGGAATTAGAGATGCACCAACAGAGGTAATTTGATTTGGAGCTACATCGATTAATCCAATTTCCTTTTTAGAAATAATTGGGAAATCACCTTCATAACGACAAATAACTTGATCATTTTCAAACTCTCCGTCATCGTTAACCAACGCAGTTGCTTGAGCAATGTTCAACCCATCTTCTTCCTCTGCAGAAAGATAAACTAAATCATCGCTACTGTAACTAACTTTAGAATCGGTTACCTTACGATAAGGAGTCTCAATAAACCCAAGCTTATTAACTTTTGCATAAGAACAAAGAGAAGATATCAAACCAATATTTGGTCCCTCAGGAGTTTCAATAGTACATAAACGACCGTAGTGAGTGTAGTGAACATCACGAACCTCAAAACCAGCACGCTCTCTTGATAAACCACCGGGCCCAAGGGCAGATAATCTACGTTTGTGCGTAATCTCAGATAATGGATTGGTTTGATCCATGAATTGAGAAAGCTGATTAGTACCGAAGAACGAATTAATTACTGCCGAAAGTGTTTTGGCATTAATTAAATCAATAGGTGTAAAGACTTCGTTGTCACGAACATTCATTCTTTCACGAATTGTTCTAGCCATACGAGCTAAACCAACACCGAATTGATTATGAAGTTGTTCTCCAACTGTTCTAACACGTCTATTACTTAAGTGATCAATATCATCAACATCTGTTTTAGAGTTAACAAGTTCAATTAAGTAACGAATAATTAAAATGATATCATGTTTCGTTAGTACGCGACTAGTTTCACCTGAATCAATTTTCAATTTTTTGTTAATTCTAAACCTTCCTACTTCTCCAAGATCATATCTTTTATCCGAGAAGAAAAGTTTATCAATAACACCACGAGCAGTTTCTTCATCTGGTGGCTCAGAATTACGAAGAACTCTATAAATATGTTCAACCGCTTCAATCTCCGTATTAGATGGATCTTTTTGAAGCGTGTTATAAATCAATGTGTAATCAGTACTGGTTACATCTTCTTTATGTAAAAGAATAGTTTTAGTACCTGAATCAAGAATTAAATCCACGTGATCGTTTTCCACGATAGTTTCACGATCAATAATTACTTCATTACGCTCGATAGATACCACTTCACCGGTATCTTCATCAACGAAATCTTCGAACCATGTTTTTAGAACTCTAGCCGCTAAGCGTCTTCCAATAACACGTTTTAGACCCGCTTTAGAAACCTTAATTTCATCCGCTAATCCGAAGATCTCTAAAATATCTTTATCACTTTCATAACCAATAGCTCTTAAAAGAGTGGTTACAGGAAGCTTTTTCTTTCTATCAATATACGCAAACATGACATTATTAATGTCCGTTGCAAATTCAATCCATGATCCTTTAAAAGGAATAATACGGGCTGAATATAATTTTGTACCATTTGCATGGTAGCTTTGTCCGAAGAATACACCTGGAGATCTGTGCAATTGAGAAACAATTACACGTTCAGCACCATTGATAATAAATGACCCACTTGGAGACATGTAAGGAATAGTACCTAAATAAACATCTTGAATGATTGTTTCAAAATCCTCGTGTTCTGGATCGGTACAATACAACTTAAGCTTCGCTTTAAGCGGCACACTATAAGTCAAACCTCTTTCGATGGTTTCTTTAATATCGTAACGAGGAGGATCAATAAAATAATCCAAAAATTCTAAAACGAAGTTGTTTCTAGAATCTGTAATAGGGAAGTTTTCACTGAAAACTTTAAATAAGCCTTCTGTTTCTCTACTATCTGCTGTAGTTTCCAGCTGGAAAAAATTTTGGAATGACTTTAATTGGACATCCAAAAAATCTGGATATTCCAATAAATTTTTTGCTGTTCCAAAATTTACTCTTTCCTGTTTTGCCAATTCTGCCATGGAAGTATTATCTGATGAAGAACTAAAAAAATAAAACGTGTATAAACACGCAAGGGTTTAGACCCAAAATGGATCTAAACCTCTAAATGTCACAAATGTGAATGATAATATTACTTAAGCTCAACTTCAGCGCCTGCGTCTTCTAGTTGAGTTTTAAGTGCTTCTGCTTCGTCTTTAGCAATACCTTCTTTGATTGCTTTTGGAGCACTATCAACGATTTCTTTAGCTTCTTTCAAACCTAAACCTGTAAGCTCTTTAACAGCTTTTACAACTTTAAGTTTTTGAGGGCCAGCAGCTTTCAAGATAACATCAAATTCTGTTTTCTCTTCAGCAGCTTCTCCAGCTACAGGACCTGCAACAGCAACTGCAGCAGCTGCAGCTGGTTCGATTCCGTACTCATCCTTAAGGATATCAGCTAATTCACTTACTTCTTTAACGGTAAGGTTTACTAATTGCTCAGCAAACGATTTTAAATCTGCCATTGTATTTATTTTTAAAATTATTCTTAATTATGATTCTTTTTCTGAAAGTGTTTTCACAAGTCCGGCAAGCGTAGCTCCACCTGACTGTAATTGCGAGATAACAGTTTTCGCAGGAGATTGTAACAACATGATGATATCACCAATAAGCTCATCTTTCGATTTCAAGCTTACAAGAGCATCTAGTGTCTCGTCTCCAATAAATACTGATTCTGCAACATATGCAGCTTTGAGGATAGGTCGATCATTTTTCTTCCTAAACTCTTTGATTAGCTTCGCTGGAGCGTTTGAAACTTCAGAGAACATTAAAGAGGTACTTCCTTTTAATATGCTTGGGATATCTCCAAAGTCCTTATCGGATACTTTTTCAATAGCCTGTGCTAAAAGAGTATTCTTTACAACAAGCATGTCAATATTTTTATTGAAACATGCTCTTCTCAAATCTGAAGTTAACTCAGCGTTTAACTCAGCAGTGTCAGTAACATAAATGTTACTATTCTCCTGCAAAAGAGTTACCAAGCTATCAATGACCTGATTTTTTTCTTGTTTGTTCATTTACTCAGGTTTTTAATATTACACATTAAACCGCAGCGGCTTTAAGTTCTACCTTAATTGCTGGGCTCATTGTACTGGACATAGTGATGCTTTTCATATAAACACCTTTTGCCGCAGCTGGTTTTAGTTTGATCAACGTCTGTAACAACTCACTCGCGTTCTCAATAATCATGTTCACATCAAAAGATACCTTGCCGATAGCTGCGTGAATAATTCCGTATTTATCAACACGAAAATCAATTTTACCTGCCTTCACATCCTTCACAGCTTTACCAATTTCCATGGTTACTGTTCCAGTTTTAGGGTTTGGCATTAATCCTCTTGGTCCCAAAACGCGACCTAAAGCACCAACTTTACCCATTACTGAAGGCATAGTAATAATTACATCCACATCAGTCCATCCACCTTTAATCTTAGTGATGTACTCATCTAGTCCAACAAAATCCGCTCCATTATCTTTCGCTTCTTGCTCTTTATCTGGTGTACAAAGAACTAATACTTTTACATCTTTACCTGTTCCATGAGGAAGAGACACGGTACCCCTAACCATTTGGTTAGCTTTACGCGGATCAACATTCAAACGAACAGCCAAGTCGATAGACTCGTCAAATTTAGCAGTACTAATTTCTTTGATTAAACCCGATGCGTCATTCAACGAATATAGATTTTGATCATCGTATTTTGCTAGGACCTCTTTTCTTTTTTTAGAAACTTTTGCCATAATATACCTTTTTTTAAATATCAGAAATTATTTTACAATAATCCCCATACTTCTTGCTGTACCCGCAACCATATTCATCGCAGATTCAACAGTGAAACAATTTAGATCAGGCATTTTATCAGTTGCAATAGTTCTGACTTGATCTTGAGATACGGTAGCTACTTTTTTTCTGTTAGGTTCAGGTGAACCAGACTTCAATTTAGCAGCTTCTTTGAGTTGAACAGCAACAGGTGGAGTTTTTACAACAAACTCAAACGATTTGTCAGCGAAAACCGTGATTACCACCGGTAAAACTTTACCCGCTTTGTCTTGCGTTCGAGCGTTGAACTGCTTACAGAATTCCATAATGTTCACACCCTTAGCACCTAAAGCAGGTCCTACCGGAGGAGACGGATTAGCCGCACCACCTCTTACTTGTAGCTTAATAAGCGCACTTATTTCCTTTGCCATTTTTACTCAAGTTATACATGGACATCCGAGGGAAGCATTCAATTTCTCTTCGGCCCAATTTTTTAATTAATTACTTATTATTCCTTTTCAACCTGTAGGTAACCTAATTCCAGAGGGGTTTTCCTTCCGAATATTTTTACCATAACCTTTAGTTTCTTCTTATCCTCATTAACTTCTTCAATGATTCCAGAAAAACTATTGAAAGGACCATCAACAACTTTAACTGTTTCGCCAACGATGTATGGGATATCAACTCCCTCATCAGCATCAGCCAATTCGTCTACTTTTCCTAAAATACGATTAACTTCAGACTCACGCATTGGTAAAGGCTCTCCGCCTTTTGTTCCGCTTAAGAACCCAATTACATTTGGAGTTGCCGTTAAAACATGTTGAACTTCACCCACTAGAGCTGCTTCAACCATGATGTACCCCGGGAAAAAACTTTTTTCTTTAAGAACTTTTTTACCATTTCTAATTTGGTAAACCTTTTCTTTTGGTATTAAAATTTGAGAAACATAATCGTTCATCTTCAAACGATTAACTTCCATTTCAATATAGTCTTTTACCTTACTTTCCTTACCACTAATAGCACGAACTACGTACCATCTTTTTTTCACTTCTTTGCTTTCAGCCACAGTAATTAGTTTTAGACAATTTAAAATTAAAACGTCTCGTAAATCAACTTCATTACTTGACCAAAACTAGCATCCAATACATACACGATACCAGCCATAATAAATGATGCTACTAACACCAACACTGAACTTCCTTGAAGTTCTTTTAATGTAGGCCAATTTACTTTATAACGAAGTTCGTTATAAGAATCAGCTAAATAACTTTTCAATTTACTCATGGACAAAATTTTGCACGGGTGGTAGGACTTGAACCCACAGCCAATGGTTTTGGAGACCACTACTCTACCAATTGAGCTACACCCGTTTATTTAAACAGAAAGGTATCCGTCAAAAGACGGACACCTTTTAGTGTTTTTTTTATTCTTATTGAGAACTGAAATTAATCAGTAATCTCAGTAATTTGACCTGCACCAACTGTACGTCCACCTTCACGAATAGCGAATTTAAGACCTAAGTTAATTGCAACTGGTTGAATCAATTCAACAATAATAGTCAAGTTATCACCTGGCATTACCATTTCACGACCTTCTTCTAATACAATCTCTCCAGTTACATCCGTGGTACGAATATAAAATTGAGGACGGTATTTGTTATGGAATGGAGTATGACGTCCACCTTCTTCTTTCTTCAGGATATAAACCTCAGCCTTGAATTTAGTGTGTGGAGTAATTGTACCGGTTCTAGCGATAACCATTCCTCTTTTGATTTTATCTTTATCAACACCACGAAGTAAAAGACCAACATTATCACCAGCTTCACCTCTATCCAATCTCTTACGGAACATCTCTACTCCAGTACATACTGATTTCATTCTATCAGCACCCATACCTAACAATTCGATTTCATCACCAGTGTTAATAACACCCGACTCAATACGACCTGTAGCTACAGTACCACGACCAGTAATAGAGAATACATCCTCAACTGGCATCAAAAATTCTTTATCGATATCTCTTGGAGGTAATGGGATATGCTCATCAACAGCATCCATTAAATCCATAATTTTTTCAGACCATTTTTCATCACCTTCTAATCCACCTAAAGCAGAACCTTGAATTACCGGTAAATCATCACCTGGGTAATCGTAAAAAGATAATAACTCACGAACTTCCATTTCAACTAGTTCTAACAACTCTTCGTCATCAACTAAATCAACTTTATTCATGAAAACAACAATCGAAGGTACATTTACCTGACGTGCTAATAGGATATGCTCACGCGTTTGTGGCATTGGACCATCAGTAGAAGCCACAACTAAAATAGCACCATCCATTTGGGCAGCACCAGTAATCATGTTCTTAACGTAATCCGCGTGACCAGGACAATCAACGTGAGCGTAGTGACGCTTAGCTGTTGTATATTCAACGTGAGATGTATTAATAGTAATACCACGTTCTTTTTCCTCAGGAGCGTTATCAATCGATGCGAAATCACGCACTTCAGAAAGTCCCCTTGCTGCTAATACAGATGTAATTGCTGCGGTCAAGGTAGTTTTTCCATGATCCACGTGTCCGATAGTACCGATGTTTACGTGTGGTTTCGACCGGTCAAACTTTTCTTTAGCCATAGCTATAATTTTTATTTACGTTTCTATTAATTTACTTTACTTACATTCAATTGAGCCTATGCGGGGATTTGAACCCCGGACCTCTTCCTTACCAAGGAAGTGCTCTACCCCTGAGCTACATCGGCAATAAGATTTAATCTCTTACAAAAGCAACTCCCTTACGGGGCTTTTAATCCACCTCTAATACAGAGCGAAAGACGAGATTCGAACTCGCGACCCTCAGCTTGGAAGGCTGATGCTCTACCAACTGAGCTACTTTCGCATTAATATTAAAGGTTTGATGTGGAGGGAGCAGGATTCGAACCTGCGAAGACGTAGTCAGCAGATTTACAGTCTGCCCTCGTTGGCCGCTTGAGTATCCCTCCAATCCTTTCAATATTTAAAAGAACGAATCCGAGAATAAATACTTCTCGATTTCACTAAAACAAACCCTGTATTTCGGTCAAAAAAAACATCATTTAAAAATGACGTTTAATTTTGTTTGTTCTAAAATTTTTGAGCCGATGGAGGGACTCGAACCCCCGACCTGCTGATTACAAATCGGCTGCTCTAGCCAGCTGAGCTACATCGGCAAACTTTACCCTTTTAATTAGATTGTTTCGATTTTCGGAAACCTTCTTTGAAAAGGAATGCAAAGGTAGAAAATAAATATCTTTCTTCAACCAACATTTCGCACTTTTTTTACAAAGTTTTTTTTTACGCTAGAAACCAATGTGTTTAGCGATCTGTTAACTTTTCTTTTAACCTTTTAACTTGACGTCTTAAAGCTTCTATAGCTTCATCTACAGCTTCCTCAAAACTAGCGGCTTTCTTACTTGCAAATAGATCGTTTCCTGGTACAATTAATTTGATTTCCACTAGCTTATTATCTCTTGAGTCTGATTTCTCCACTCTTAAGAATACATCGCCCGATACAATCTTATCAAAATAGGTATCTAATTTATCTGCTTTTGTCTGCACAAGATCTAATAATTTTTGATCTGCATCAAAATGGATTGATTGAATATTTAGTTTCATAATTTACCCTCCGTATTTTTTAAGCTCTAGGATGAGCTTGGTTATAAATTGTTTTTAATTTCTCAAATGAATTATGGGTATAAATTTGCGTTGCCGATAAACTAGCATGTCCCAATAATTCCTTAATTGTATTTAAATCTGCTCCGTTATTTAACATATGGGTTGCAAACGTATGACGCAACACATGGGGACTTTTTTTATTTATAGTTGAAACCATTCCTAAGTACTTATTCACGACATTATAAATAAGCTTTGGGTAAGCTGCTTTTCCCTTTTGCGTAATAATTAACTCTTCCGCTTCTGCTGCTTGATCTTCTCTAACATTTAGGTAGTTTGAGATTAACTTTTGCAACTCTACTCCAACGGGAACTATTCTTTGTTTATTTCTTTTCCCAGTAACTTTTACCGATTTAACCCCACGATCAACATCATTTACCTTAATCGCTATTAATTCTGATAGACGAATTCCGGTTTGATACAGAACCTCCATTATTAATTGATCTCTTGTTCCAATAAAACTATCCTCAAACAAATCAGGACTTAATAATTTATTCATGGATACTTGATCAACAAACTCAGGAAGCTTTTTACTTAGTTTGGGAGAAACAACCTTTAAGGTTGGGTCTACATCATACTTACCCGAAAGTAATAGATATCTATAATAGGTTTTTAATGATGATAACTTCCTATTTACCGAATTTGTGGACACACCCTTTTCATTTAACAAGTCAACCAACCAACCTCGAATGGTCTTATGGTTAATTTTGTTTAATGGAAGATTACCGAATTCTAACTCTATAAACTGAAAGAACTGTCCTATATCTTTAATATACGCAACCACTGTGTGATTTGAAAACCTTTTCTCTGAAACTAAATAATTCTGAAACTCGGTTATATGCATATATTGTATAGACCTATTGTTAGGGTATAAAATTAAAAAATCCCACGTTAAAAAACGCAGGATTCCCTAAATTTATTTAAAAGAACAATTAGACTTAGTCTAGGTTGTTCAAATATTGCTCACGGTAAATAGCACGTAATTTCTCTTCACGTTTCCTAACCGTTGGTTTAATGTATTTCTTCCTCGCACGCATTTCTTTCATAACACCGGTGCGTTCGAATTTTTTCTTGAATTTTTTTAGAGCTCTTTCTATCGGCTCTCCGTCTTTTACTGGTACTATTAACATGCTTATCTCTTTTTAAGGGCGGCAAAGGTAATGAGTTTATCCTTTAAACCAAACTTTATTTAATTATTTGTCTAGAAATTACTAGTTTTTGTATCTCTGAGGTTCCTTCCCCGATGGTACATAGTTTACTATCTCTATAAAACTTCTCCACTGGGTAGTCTTTTGTGTATCCATAGCCACCAAAAATCTGTACTGCTTCATTAGAAACTTTAACTGAAATCTCTGAAGAATACAACTTAGCCATTGCTCCTTCTTTAGTCATTACCTCTCCTCTATTCTTCAAATCGGCTGCATGCATCGTTAATAAATGCGCAGCTTCAATTTGAGTAGCCATATCAGCTAATTTAAATGAGATGGCTTGAAATTGAGAAATTGGCTTTCCGAATTGCTCTCTTTCCTTTGAATATTGTAATGATGCCTCATACGCACCCATCGCTATTCCAGTACCTAGTGCAGCAATTGAAATTCTACCACCATCTAGCACTTTTAAGGCTTGTTTAAAACCATCTCCAACATTTCCTAAGATTTGATTCTTATGAACGCGCACATTGTCAAAAAACAACGCACAAGTTTCAGAAGCACGCATACCTAATTTATTTTCTTTTGCACCACCTTTAAAACCTTCGGTACCTTTTTCAATAATAAAAGCCGTAGTTCCATCAGAAGCACCTTTTTCTCCGGTACGAACAATAACAACAGCTACATCACCAGAGATACCATGCGTAATAAAGTTTTTAGCTCCATTAATTACCCAGTAATCTCCGTCTTTAACTCCAACAGTAGCCATACCTCCAGCATCTGAACCTGAACCTTGCTCGGTTAGTCCCCATGCACCAATAAATTCAGCAGTAGCTAATTTAGGTAAGTATTTTTGCTTTTGTTCTTCATTACCAAATTGTAAAATATGTCCGGTACAAAGCGAATTATGCGCAGCCATAGAAAGCCCAATTGAACCATCTACTTTAGATAACTCTTCAATTGCCGTAACATACTCTTGATAACCAAAACCAGAACCACCATATTCCGCAGGAACCAAAACGCCCATTAGTCCAAGTTCTCCTAATTTTTTAAACAACTCCACAGGAAAGGTTTGTGCCTCATCCCATTTCATAATATTAGGTCTAATTTCTTTTTCGGAAAAATCACGCACCATTTGTGCTATCATTTCCTGATTTTCAGTTTGTTCAAAATTCATATGAAGTACTAATTGAATGAATTACTTTCTATAATTCTATATAGGGTGCAAGTTTACTATATATTTCTTCATTGAGCAACCCATTTTTAACAAGGTCATGAATTGATTTATATTTATGATTGAAATCTCTATAATCTTGAATATTAATAGCCATATTCCAAGTTATGTAAGGGTGTTTAACCATAATGGGAGCTATTTCTGAGTTAAGGCGTATTTTCTTTATTAACATAGAATCTACTTTTAAAAATGGAATAATACTCAACACCGTTTCTTCTCGCATACGTTCAATTTCGAATAATTGACTTACGGAATAGTAGCCACCTAATTTCTCCCGGTAATAGACAATTTGCCTGGCATAATAACTACCTATTCCCCTTAACTGCATTAATTGAGTAGTATCTGCCAAGTTCAACTCGACACTCCCAGAATCTGTTATGTAAACCTTTTTCTTATAGCTTTTCGTAGAATCGCCCGGGAGTTGCTTTTTAAATTTCTTTTTGTCCTTTGTTTGAATAGAATCTGGGAGTAAGATAAAAGGCTTGATATGCACATATTTTTCATCCGTAATAACATACATTTTAGCTACATCAGAACGAATCTTAAACACACCACCACGCGATAAGTATTTGTTAATTGAATTTATTTGTCCTTGAGATAAACCCACACATTTCCAGTCATCATCTATAGCCAGGTTAGGATTAAACTTATGTGGAACCAATTTAACAGCAACTACTTTACCACCATTTTGAGCCAAAGGCAACTTACTAGAATTTGCGTAATTAGGATACTTCTGTTGATATTTCAATTCATTTTTAGCCACCCACTCCGCAGAATCTTTTTTTAGTTGAATTATGAATTTATCTAGATTAGAGGTATCAAATTCTACTTCATTACTTACCAAATAAGGTAGCGAAATTTGAATGAAAATCACCATAATTATGAGAGAAGAAAGTACAAAAATGCCATTCCGTTCTCGTTTGTTAAAGCTAAACAGATCTTTCCAGTTTCCTTTCATTATGAAACGAGTATTAAAGTTAAAACATGTACCTGCGAGGATTTGGGAGCAATCGGATTATCGACACAAATAGTTAAATATCAGGACTAATGTACGGATAATAATTTAAACCAAGCGTCTTTTAATCGAACTAGAATTTGTACTAAAAAAGTTTAGACACAAAAAAACTCGATGAAGGAACACCAACATCGAGCTTTATTAATAGGAAGTTCTTCTTATTTAAACTGTTTTATAACTCCAGTTTTCACTTTCATCATATACTCTTTCAAGTCAGCTTTAACCTCACTAGACATTATTAATAATCCAATAATATTGGGGAACGCCATAGCTAAAATCATCATATCAGAAAAGTCAATTACTGCACTCATAGAGGTCGAAGCTCCAATTACTATAAATACTAAAAATAAAAATTTATATGAATTCTCTGAAGGTTTAGACTCTCCGAATAAATACGTCCACGCTTTTAATCCGTAGTAAGACCAAGAAATCATAGTAGAAAAAGCGAACATTAAAACGGCCAATGCCAGTACCCAAGGAAACCAACTAAAAGCACTTTCAAAAGCTTTCGAAGTTAATTGTGCACCTTCAAATCCTACGTTTTGATATTGGCCTGTAATAATAATAACCAATGCCGTCATAGTACAAATTACAACCGTATCAATAAATGGCTCTAACAATGCCACAAACCCTTCACTAACGGGCTCGTTTGTTTTTACTGCTGAATGCGCTATAGCCGCTGAACCCACTCCTGCTTCATTCGAAAATGAAGCTCTTTTAAACCCCGTCATTAGTACACCAACAAAGCCACCAGCCATAGAACCCGGAGCAAACGCTCCATTAATAATTAGTCCGAATGCATCAAATAATTTATCGTAATTCATTCCTAGTATTACTAGTGCTGAAAACACATACATAACTGCCATAAACGGCACAATCTTTTCGGTCACTTTTGCAATGGATTGAACCCCGCCAATAATTACGATACCCACTAAAATTGCCATTACAATTCCAAACCAAAAGCCATATTCTGCTATTGCAGGAATTCTATCAGCTACTTGCGCAAAAGCTTGATTAGACTGAAACATATTACCTCCACCAAATGATGCAAGAACTGCTAAAACAGCAAATAGTACCGCTAGGACTTTTCCAAAGGTTGCCATGTTCCGTTTAGTTAATCCTTTAGTCAAGTAATACATTGGTCCACCAGAAACAGACCCATCTTCATTAATATCGCGGTATTTCACCCCTAGCGTACATTCTGTGAATTTGGTTGACATTCCAAGTAAACCCGCCAAAACCATCCAAAAGGTAGCTCCAGGACCACCAATTGTAATAGCCACAGCTACACTAGCAATATTCCCCAAACCAACCGTGGCAGAAAGTGCGGTTGTTAACGCCTGAAAATGGGTTACCTCTCCTTTATCATTTGGATCATCAAACTTCCCTTGTACTAATTCAATAGAGTGTTTAAACCCTCTGAAATTAATAAAGTTCATTTTTATGGTAAAAAACAAAGCTCCAAAAATTAACCAAACTACAATGAATGGTACATCAGCACCAATATCGAAGCCCATCAATTTAATCGGGTCAGCAAAAAATATAATTGCTAAAAAGTCTACGATGGGAGCAAACCATCCGTTAATTTTATCACCTATACTTATTGAATCTGTTTCACTTTGCGCTAAAACAGGAACTATTCCAGTAAATAATGCAGTTAATAAAAAAATGGTTTTCTTCATAATCTAGCTTTCTACCTCAAATATAATTTTTTACATCTAATAGCATCGCTTTTAGATTGTAATTCCCTCAAATTAGCCATTAATCTGTAAAAGAGCTTTTTTAATTCCTTCTGAAAAGTTTAAAGGCTTCATAGAAAATTCCGCGTAAATTCTTTCGTTTTTAAAACACGTGTTTACTGGTCGTAAATGAGCACCTTTAATATCATTACTATTTCCTTCTATAACAAAGGAAGAATTCAATGCCGAGAGTTCAGCCACCTTCTGTGCGAACCGAAACACGGAAATGACCGTTGATCCACCAATATTAAAATAGCCCGTACCATTACTCTTAACTAATTGGTCTATTAATAAAACTACATCATCAATAAAAGTAGGTGTTCGAATATGATCGCTTACTACCTTAATCGTTTTCTCCTCTTTTAAGGAATTGTACACCCAAGAAAAAATATTTGTACGAGATGATGCCGAAGAAAACCCATACACTAATACTGGACGAACAATTGCCCAATCTTTCAAATTTAATTCGATATTCAATTCGGACTCTCTTTTACTTTTGCCGTAAACAGAAATAGGGTTTGGTACCGTTTCATCATGTATAAATTGGAGCGTTCCATCAAAAACAAAATCAGAGGATAAAAAAATTAAACGTGTATTTAGCTTTTCACATTCCAACGCTATTAATTCTGTGGCCTCGACATTTACATCGTTACATAACTTAGGGTTGGATTCACAAATATCTACCTGAGAAATAGCCGCGCAATGGATAACTACATCTGGCTTAATTCGACTAAATACTTCTCGAACCTGTTTGTTTTGGGTAATATCAGTATCGATGTATTGCGAATCATTTAACTCTGACACACGATTAATACCTTTCGAAATTCCAATAACGTGGTAATTAGGGTTGGAATTAAAATGTGAAACTAAACCAGACCCAATAAAACCATTGGAGCCGGTAATTAGGATGGTTTTAATCGTCATTAAATCCGAAAAATCGTATTTATTTGACGGATTTGACTTTCTGTTCCTAGTACAAATATTTTACACCCTGGTACCAAGATTAAATCCCTACTTGGATTTACTTGATATTCTCCATCAATGGTTTTGTATCCTATAATTAAACAACCAGAATCGTAACTTTGATCTAGTTCTTTCAAAGGTTTACCTTGATATTGAGTAGGTATATTTTTATAAGAAATTTCTTCTAAGTTAACCTCGTTTGAACCCATCACAGAAATATGATCCAAAAACTCGTATACATCTGGTGTAACCACAAGTGAACCCATATGGGCACCACCAACTTTATCTGGCATAATTACATTATCACTACCTGCAATACGTAATTTCTTCTCTGAACTATCTTCAGATGCACGGCTAATAATTTTAATATTAGCAGCCACTTCACGGGCTGTTAAAACCACAAAAACATTAGCTGCATCATTGGGTAAAGTAGATATTATAGCTTTTGCTCTTATAATTCCGGCTCTGAGCAAGGTTTTTTCATCCGTAGCATCACCTTTAATATACAGAAGATTCGCATCTTTTAAACGCTCTAGTATGGCATCACTATTTTCAATAATCACACATTCCTTACCGTAAGCCAAAAGAGTTTTTACGGCTTGAGCACCGTTACGCCCATAACCACAAACAATTACATGATCAGAAATTCTATCAATATATGCGTCCACTTTATAGTTTTTAAAATAATTATGTAAATCACCATTCACTATGTACCGAGTAATATAACTCACGGTATAGGCAAAGATACCAAAGCTGAAAATTATTAAAAAAGCTGTAAATATTCTACCTTCTACAGACAAAGGCTGAACTTCTCTAAAACCTACCGTAGAAACGGTAATAATGGTCATGTAAAAAGCATCTACTAAAACGTAGTCTTCAATGACCATGTACCCCAATACCCCAGTAATAATAACTGTAGATAGAAGAAACAAAGAGAAATATAACTCTTTAAAATATTTAAATGCGCTTGTAATCAATTACAATTCCCAGATTGTGGCTCTTTTTGGTTTGAACCAATTCTTGTTTTTTAAAATAAATGCCATTGCTAAATAAACCAACAATGGAGACCCCAAAGTTAAAAATGAAATATAGATAAAGTACACTCTTATGCTATTTGTATCCACATTAAATTTTGTAGCCCACCACTCGCATACTCCATATGCTTGTTGTTCAAAAAACTCCTTAATGCGGTAAATAATTCTCATTGACTCAGTATTTGTTTAGCAATGCCACAAGTTAGACATTTCTTTGGTTTACAGTAGTTATTTGTTAGCTCAATTAAAGCTTGGCTTTGAGACGCTCGTTTCGTGATAATATTGTTTTCCGTCCATTTTTTTATAATAGAATTTCTTTCTACTGGAAGAGAGTCTAATAAATCAATAGCTAAATCTTGATGAGAATAAGAACCAATACTTTTCCCATAGAAGAACAACATTGGCGCTACGGTATTGATAAAGATATTATTCACAGAGTTACTTCCTAACGACTTACTTTTTGGTTCCGACTCTTTTTTTAAGGTATAGTGTGTTTCCCAAAAAGTGGAAGCCTGTACATTGAGATCTTTCCGATTTAATTTGGTACTGAAATCTCGCACTAAAACGTCAAATAGATTCCCAAAAGAATGAATAAGTTTAGCTAATTGGGCTAGCCTTAATGTCGGGAAATTGGAAGGCCTTATTCCACCAAATTTCCAAATGCTTGCTTCTAAATTTTCAAATCCATACTTGGTTTGTTGATGGTGGTACTCCTTTTTTAATTTTTTGGAATATATACTTTCGTCTACTTCGTTTAACAAACCCGAGACTCCTAGCAGGATAGCCTCTATAACTAAAACACTATCTTTTTGTTTCCATAAAACCTTGAAATCTATTCGTTCTGCGAGTAGCCGCATAGGTACCGAATTAGTTTTAAAACCCAAGTTTTTTGCTAACTGAATAAAAAAGGTTTGCGTCCAATCACCTTTGGTTTTCGTATGAATTCCTTCCAACTCTGTGACCTTGTTTTCAAGTCTATTTATCAATAGCCTTTCCAACCATTGATTTGTAAGGAACTCATCTAAGTTTTGAGTCATTCCTTGACACAGTAATTGATGCTTGCTAATTTTTAGGTGCTGGTAATTTGAAATTAGTTGCTTTGAAACTCGACCATTTAAACTCAAAGTTGGAATCGGGTTATTAGAACCGTCAAATATTTCACCGTCAAAATTTAATACGACATGAAGAATAGTTTTTAAATAGGCCAAATCTTTATGGTGATTGTGCTTATACCAATCAGAGGAGTTAATGTGAATTTCGACTTGACCTGCCCAGGTAATATCATCTACTTTAATTTTCGCATTAAAAAAATCCGGTCCAGATTCTGTATTATGACTACCCACTGAAATTATTTCTAAGGCGTTATTGGAAGTCGTTTTTAAACTTTGAAGGTTAAATAATTTATACTTCCATATATATTGTAAAAAGTCTTCGGTCATTTTAGGATTTTAGAACCAAAAGGTACAATAATATTATTATACCATCCTAAACACCTATCAATAGGTTAAATAGTGTTCCAAAAAAGGACCTATCAATTTAGGGTTATCAGAAAATACTAAAATTTAACTCCGAGGATAGTAACTAAACTATCCCACTATTCTTTAAGTGCACGGCCATTTGTTTCTGAATTTTCTCTGCTTCTAAACCTGCAACTTCAGCAAAATCGAATTGGTTAGACGCATAGATTATTCCTCTTGAAGAATTCACTAACAAACCACAATCTTCAATCATTCCATACTTTACCACATCGTCTAAACTTCCTCCTTGTGCACCTACACCAGGAACCAAGAAAAAATGATTAGGCACTTGTTTTCTTACTTCGCCAATATCTTCTCTACGAGTGGCGCCAACAACATACATCATGTTATTTGGTGTTCCCCATTGTGATGATACTTGAAGTACTTTTTCAAAAACCTTTTCTCCGGTAGCTAGAATTTGTTGCTGAAAATCTAAGGCTCCTTTATTAGATGTTAACGCCAGTAGAATTACCCATTTGCTATCATATGCTAAAAAAGGAGTAACGGAATCTTCTCCCATATAGGGCGCAACCGTTATAGAATCAAAATTACTCGTTTCAAAAAAAGCTTTGGCGTATAAATTAGATGTATTTCCAATATCGCCACGCTTGGCATCCGCAATCGTAAAAATATTGGAAGGAATGTACTCTAACGTTTTGCGTAAACTCTGCCAACCTCTTTCACCCATACTTTCGTAAAAAGCGATATTTGGCTTGTAAGCTACACAGAAATCTTTTGTAGCATCAATGATTGCTTTATTAAACTCAAAAATAGGATCCTCCAATTCCAGTAAATGTGCTGGAATTTTACTCAGGTCGGAATCTAAACCAACGCATAAAAAAGATTGCTTATTCTTAATTTCTTGTACTAATTCCGTTCTAGTCATTTCCGCCAATTTTAAAGAACAAATTATTGTCCCTCGTGCAACTTCGCTGTGTTATCCGCTAATTTTAATTCGTCCACAAATTTCTGAATATCACCATCCATTACGGTAGGTAAATTATACACAGTGAATCCTATTCTATGATCGGTAACACGTCCTTGAGGATAATTATATGTTCTAATTTTAGCTGATCTATCACCACTAGAAACCATTCCTTGTCTTAAAACTGAATCGGCTGCTAATTTCTTTTGCAACTCCATATCATAGATACGAGAACGCAATACTTGTAATGCTTTATCGTAATTTCGAGGTTGTGATTTTTGATCCTGACACTGGGCAACAATTCCAGTGGGTAAGTGTGTTAAACGTACCGCAGAATAGGTGGTATTCACCGACTGACCACCTGGTCCAGAAGCACAGTATAAATCTTTTCTAATATCTGAATTCTTCACTTCTACGTCAAACTCATCAGCCTCTGGTAAAACCATCACTGTTGCGGCAGAAGTATGCACTCTACCTTGGGTTTCTGTTTGTGGAACACGTTGCACACGGTGTACACCAGCTTCAAATTTTAATTCACCATAAACATTGTCACCTTCCACCTCAATAATTACCTCTTTGTAACCACCTTGGGTGCCGTAACTCACATCCATAACCGAAACTTTCCAGCCTCTACCTTCACAATACTTTGTGTACATTCTAAACAAGTCACCCGCAAAAATAGATGCCTCATCACCACCTGTTCCAGCTCTAAACTCCATAACACAGTTCTTTTCGTCTTCTGGATCTCTGGGTACTAAAAGCTTTTTAAGGTTTTCCTCAATCTTTACTTTTTGAGGTTCTAATTCTTTGATTTCTTCCGCAGCCATTTCCTTGAACTCAGGATCATCTTCGGTAGCAACAATTTCTTTATTATTTTTAATATTAGAAATTACTTCCTCAAATTTCTCAAATTCAGATACAATAACACCTAAGTTTTTGTATTCTTTATTCAGCTTAACGTAACGCTTCATGTCGGTAACTATCTCAGGATCGACAATCATTTTAGACACTTCAATAAAGCGTTCTCTAATTAATTCTAATTTCTCTAACATTTTAGTATCTCTTAATAAGTGAATACGCCAAATTCTGAGGTAATCACTAATTCTCTTTTCTGTGATTCTTCCACTCTACCAACAATTTGTGCCGGAATATTGAATGATTCAGATATTTTAATAATTTCTTTAGCGGTCTTTTCATCCGTATAGATTTCCATACGGTGTCCCATATTGAAAACTTGATACATTTCTTTCCACTCTGTTTCCGATTGTTCTTTAATCAATTTGAACAATGGTGGAATATCAAACATATTATCTTTAATGACTTTATGCTCTCCTACAAAATGCAAAATTTTAGTTTGTGCACCACCGGAACAATGAATCATTCCATCTAACTCCGAACGGTAATCTTTCAAAATAGCTGCTATTACGGGCGCGTAGGTTCTTGTTGGAGATAAAACTAATTTACCTGCATTGATTGGAGAGTTCTCCACTTCCGAAGTAAGCTCCATACCACCAGAATAAACCAATTCGCTATCAATAGATGGATCAAAAGTTTGCGGGTATTTGTTGGCTACATTCTTACTAAACACATCGTGACGTGCAGACGTTAATCCGTTACTGCCCATACCACCATTATATTCTTTTTCGTAAGATGCCTGACCAAACGATGCCAAACCAACAATTACGTTTCCAGGTTTAATATTCGCATTATCAACAATCTCCGTTTTCTTTAAACGAGCAATTACCGTAGAATCCACAATAATGGTTCTCACCAAATCACCCACATCAGCCGTTTCACCACCAGTAGAGATGATTTCAACTCCGTATTGCTTTAGGTCTTCAATAAGCTCTTCCGTACCTTCAATAATGGCTTTAATGACCTCTCCGGTTATTAACCCTTTATTTCTACCAATGGTAGATGACAACAAAATAGGTCCCGTAGCACCAACACATAATAAATCATCAATATTCATGATCAATGCATCCTGGGCAATTCCTTTCCAAACTGAAATATCACCTGTTTCTTTCCAGTAAGCGTAAGCCAAAGATGATTTTGTACCCGCACCATCTGCATGCATTACCACACAGTGATCTTCACTACCTGTTAAATAATCAGGAACGATTTTACAAAAGGCTTTTGGGTATAACCCTTTATCAATATTTGCAATGGCTTTGTGAACATCAGTTTTTTCCGCTGAGACTCCTCTTTTTTCGTATTTGGATGCCATAATTTTAACTTTTGAAATCTACCTTTACTATAACTCTATAAATCTACCCATAGAATTCTATTAGGTAGATACAAAAAAAGCATCCCTATAAAAATAGGAATGCTCTTCAATTTTATTTTGAATATCTAATTACCTGAACCAGCATCTTCTGAGTCAGTTCCTTCTGCAGGAGCTACTTCTTCCGGCACGGCAGGAACAAAATCATCACGCAATACACGGAATTCTGTACGTCTATTTTTTTGATGAGCGGCTTCTTTTTCCTCTTTGGATGGTAATGCCTTTATAGTAGCTTCATCGATTTTAGGTTTAACTTCACCATAACCCTTAGCCATTAAGCGTTCTTTAGCAACACCCTTTGATACAAGGTAATCAACACAACTTTGAGCTCTAGCTTGAGACAACTTCATATTTGCGGCATCTTTACCTCGTGCATCAGTATGAGCCATTAATTCAATAACCAAAGTTGGGTTATCTGATAACGTATTAAACAAGAAGTCTAATGAATCTTTTGAATTTACAAGCTCATTAACTTGTAATTCCGCACTACCTAAGTCATATCTTACTTCAGGAAATACAATAACTACATCAGGAGAAAAGAACTGCAATTTAAAATCGTGAACCAATTTCGTTGATTCCGCTAAACCTACGGTTGTTTCCTGTCCTTTACCATTAAGGTAACTCTCTTTTGAGACATCCAACGTATACGAAGTTTCGTTATTAATATAACGCTGAACTCCTCCAGGTACTTGATCAAACTCGTAATAACCTAATTCATCTGTTTTTACTTCAACCGTAGTTCCATCCGTACCTATTAGCTTCACCATTACATTTGGAATAGCTTCGCCTTTTTCTACGTCCGTAATAGTACCAGCTAAAATAAATTTCAATGGTGGAACTCTAAATGACCAAATATCATCAGACCCTCTACCACCTGGACGGTCAGTAGTCAAGTATCCTCTATCTAAGTCACCTTCGAAAATAATTCCGAAATCATTGTAAGAAGAATTGATTGGCGATTTCATGTTTTGAACATTGTTCCATTTATCAGTAGTACCTACACGATCAGCAACAAAAATGTCTAAACTACCCATTCCTGGGTGGCCATATGACGCAAAGAATAATCTACCATCCTTGTGAATGTATGGAAACATTTCATCATCAGAAGTATTTACATCAGCACCACAATTAATGGCGTCTCCCCAAGTTTTAGCTTTTTTATCATATTTGGCGAACCAAATATCTCTTCCACCAAAACCACCTGGCATATTAGATGCAAAGAACAAATACTGATCCTTTAAACCAATACTAGGATGACCTGTAACTGAAGTATCACTTTTAGTTAAAGGCACTAGTTCTGTTTCTGACCAAGTAGTACCTACTTTTTTAGTTACATAGATAGAACAACCTACACGCGTTTTCTTTTTGGTAAGACAACGCGTAAAATAAACCGTTTTAAATTTTGAATCTGGACTAGCACTACCTTCGTTAGCTGTTCCATTATTGATAACTCCTTCGTCAATAATATTAGGAACCATCCATTTTCTACTCTTTTTATCTTGTTTGGTTGTCCAAATTGAAGAATAACTCTGACCCGTAATTGGATCAACATTATCACCAACACTACCTTCTCTAGTCGAAGTAAACATTAAAGAAGAATATCTTTTATCTGCCCAAACTGGAGAAAAATCTGCTTTTTTAGAATTCAATACAGGATCTTTTTCTACCATGTATCTGGTTGGATTATCTAACCATTCTTGGGCATTTTCACACTCCGAAATGTACCTATCTGAACGTTTGTCAGTTGGAACTAATTCCTTGTATTTTTGAAACTCCACAATGGCTTCATCATACAACCCAATTCTCCGTAAAGTTTCCGCATAATAAAACTGCGCTTCCGGGTCTTTATATCCAGCCTTTATAGCTTTACTTAACCACCCTTTTGCGTTATCATAATCTTGAATTTGGTAATATGAAAATCCAATTCGGTAAAGAATCAACTTCTTTCCAGTAGCAGAACGCTCTTTTGTATACGAAGACTTATACAGACTTACAGCCTCAAAGTATCTATGCGCTTTGAACATTACATCAGCTTCTTTAGTAGCGCTTTTTTGCCCTATAGCTATGGTTCCTAGGAACATAAGCATGACAATTAACGGAAAACGAAGTACATTAAATTTCATATATTTTTCTTTAAATTTTTGAAACAAACCAAATAAAATTCGAGATTTACAAGGTGTCCAAAGTAAGTAATTATTTTAAACCTGAAAACAAATTAAAAAGCCTCTTTTAAAAGTAAAAGAGGCTTCCTAAAAATTGCTATTTAGTAAACAATAATTCTCTGTATTTTGGTAGTGGCCAACTCTTGTTATCTACTACTAATTCCAGTTTATCAACATCTATTCTTATTTGATCAAAAAATGGAATTACGGTATCGCAATATGCTCCAGCTTGATCTCTCACAGATTCCATTTTATTTGCCGCTCTTCTAGCTGCAGTCATTTCCGTAATATTCTTACGAATTCTTTGAATACGTATTGAAACATCTTTAATCATCTCAATTTGCTCACTCGCGTAAGTCTCATACTCATCACCAAAAATTGTTTTCAAACCGTTAACGTTTTCAACTAACATTTTTTGGTACTCCACTGCAGTAGGAATAATATGGTTCAAGCCCATATCAGCCATTACTCTAGATTCAATTTGAATAGTTAACTTGTATTTTTCTAGTTCAATTTCGTAACGTGCTTCTAACTCAATAGCACTTAATACGCCTTCTTCACTAAATAATTTTTTCGCTTTATCCGTAATCAAGAAATCAAGAGCCTCTGGGGTAGTTTCCTTATTATTTAATCCACGATCTTTTGCAATTTTAACCCACTCTTCACTGTATCCGTTACCGTCAAAAATAATTTTTTTAGCCTCAATTATATATCCTCTTAACACCGCAATAATGGCATCATCTTTCTTTTTACCTCCATCAATTAAAGCATCTACTTCAATTTTAAACTTTTTCAATTGGCTAGCCATTGCCGTATTAAGTACGGTCATTGGGTTCGCGCAATTTGCGGTTGAGCCAACTGCTCTAAATTCAAATTTATTTCCAGTAAAGGCAAAAGGAGAAGTTCTATTTCTATCGGTATTATCCAGTAGTAATTCAGGAATTTTACCAATGTTTAGTTTTAACTCAGTTTTTTCATCAGAAGACAATTCTTTGCTTGAAACTTTACTTTCTACTTCGTTTAAAATTTTACTCAATTGAGAACCGATAAAAATAGAAATTATAGCAGGAGGCGCTTCATTACCACCTAGTCTGTGATCATTACCTGCTCCAGCAATTGTTGCTCTCAATAAATCATCATGCTCTGCAACGGCACGAATAGTGTTAATAAAGAATGTCAAGAACCTTAAGTTCGTTTTAGGTGTATTCCCTGGGTTTAGTAAATTTCTGTGCTTTGGTGAATCAGTACCTAAAGACCAGTTATTATGTTTACCAGAACCATTAATACCAGCAAACGGCTTTTCGTGAAGTAACACTTTAAAATGGTGTCTTTCTCCAACTCTTTCCATCACATCCATTAATAATGAATTGTGATCTACAGCTAAATTACATTCTTCAAATAAAGGCGCACATTCAAATTGATTTGGTGCAACTTCATTATGACGAGTCATAACTGGAACACCAAGTCTATGCACTTCATGTTCAAAATCACGAATAAACGCGTTTGCACGGGAAGGAATAGCACCGAAATAATGGTCATCTAATTGTTGCCCTTTAGAAGACGAATGACCAAAAAGAGTTCTCCCAGTTAACGATACATCAGGTCGAGCTGCAGCTAAGGCAGAATCAACTAAAAAATACTCTTGTTCCCAGCCTAGCGTAGCTTGAACTTTAGTAATACTTTTATCAAAATATTGACAGACATCGGTGGCCGCTTTATCAACGGAGTGCAATGCTCGTAACAAAGGTGTTTTATAATCTAAAGCTTCGCCTGTATAAGCAATAAATACCGTTGGGATGCATAACGTTTCAGCAATAATAAAAGCGGGAGACGTTGGATCCCATGCGGTATAACCGCGGGCCTCAAAAGTGTTTCTAATGCCCCCATTTGGAAAAGAAGAAGCATCAGGCTCTTGTTGAATTAATTGTGCCCCATCAAAGGTTTCGAAAGAAGTACCATCACCAGCTGGTGTGTTAAATGAGTCATGCTTTTCAGCTGTTCTTCCTGTTAAAGGTTGAAACCAGTGCGTATAATGTGTAGCCCCTTTTGACATCGCCCAAGATTTCATTCCTGAAGCTACCAAATCAGCCACTTTACGATCTAATGTAGAACCATGGTTTATGGCTTGGTTAACACTTTTAAATGCTCCTTCAGAGAGGAACTGGCGCATTGCTTTTTGGTTAAAAGCGTTTTCACCAAAATAATCAGAAATTCTGTGAGATGAAGTTTTCACTTCTTGGGGCTTACGATTCAAAGTTTGTTCGAGAGCGGTAAATCTAATTGAAGACATAAAATCTGTTTTATATATTTTTACAAATATAGTTAAGATTTTAAGGGGGTCAACTTAAAAAAAGATGATTTTTATCAACATGAAACGTGAATTAGAGGGGGTCAGTAAGATATTTTATTAGTTTCTCATCACAGTAACATAAACATATAGAAAGTAAACAGCGAAAAGTATAAGACCTTCCACTTTTGAAATTCTTTTTCTAGTAAGCATCATTGGTAGCGCTAAAACAGTTACACCAATCACCCACCACATGTCTACATTCAATACCAAACTTGATATTGGAATAGTCTTAAACATAGCCGTAATTCCTAGTATACCTAAAATATTGAAAATATTAGATCCAATTAGATTACCTACGGATAAATCAGAATGTTTTTTAAACGCAGCAACCACAGAGGTCATAAGTTCAGGTAATGATGTTCCAAAGGCAACTATGGTTACACTAATCACATAATCGCTAATACCAAGAACAGAAGCTAAACCAACCGTTCCTTCTACTAATAAATGTGCGCCATAACTTAATCCTATGGAACCAACAAGTATGAATACGACATCTTTTACTACGGATGACTTTGGCGTCTCAGGAACAAAATCCATTTCTTTATGCATGGCTTTAGTCTTCTTTCTTGATTTCCGTATCAAAAAGAGGCTAAACCCTACTAAAACGGATACCATTACCACTCCATTCATCCAGTTAATAGAAGAAACGTAATCACCAGACATTTCTGGGTCATAGTTCATCCACATAAAACCAAACACCATTAAGGTACTTAGCATTAAAACCGGCCAATCCACTTTATACGAATTCTTACTAACTTCAATCGGAAAAATAAGTGAGGTAACACCTAGGACTAAGGCAATATTGGCAATATTGGAACCCACTACATTACCGATAGCAATTCCGGGGTGACCCGCAAACATGGCTTCTAAACTCACCAATAACTCAGGCGCTGAAGTCCCGAACGAAACAATGGTCATTCCTACCACTAAGGTAGATATATGAAATCTTAATGCAATTTTAACTGCTCCACGAACTAATAACTCTCCACCAGCAACTAAAGCTAAAACACCGATAATAATTAAGAGTAAATTCACTTACTATGATTTTTAAGATTTAATATCACTTTTTACATCTGAAGCACTTTTCTTCACCTCATCGACAGAATCAACAATTTCATCGAATACGGTTTTCATTTTTTTATTGGCCTGACGCTTAACAGAATTAACGGTATCCAAATTCTTTTTCACATCCTTTACGTTACTATCAATATCACTTTTCACTTCGTTTACCGAAGTTTGAATATCACGTTTAACAGAATCTGTAGCATCTTTAACGTATCGAATACCTTTACCTAAGCTTCGTGCAAATTCTGGTATTTTATCTGCTCCAAACAATAGCAGTACGACCACAAAAATGGCAAACAGCTCACCGAAGCCCAAATTAAAAAATGCAAACACCATATAAACTACCGCTTAAAAACAGTCAAATATACAAAAGCCCTTTCAGGTATGTAACCTAAAAGGGCTTTCAATTAATTTAAGGTAAAATTAATGCTTTACTTCACCTTTACTTAAATCATAAGTAATAGGAGTCGCAATAAATAATGAAGAATATGTTCCAACAAACACACCTACCATCATTGCGAAAATAAATCCTCTAATCATTTCCCCACCAAAAGTGAAGATAACTAGAAGAACAAACATTGTACTTAAAGACGTATTTACTGTACGACTAATTGTACTGTTCAATGCACTATTAATAACATCTTTAGAATCTTTATTTGGATGCAATCCTAAATACTCTCTCAATCTATCAAATACAACCACGGTATCATTAATGGAATAACCTACCACCGTCAGAATTGCAGCTATAAACGCTTGATCAATTTCTAATGAGAAAGGAAGCACTCCGTAAAAGATGGAGAAGATAGCTAACACAATAATAACATCATGCGCTAATGCAGCAATTGCACCAGCAGAGTATTGCCATTTTGAGAACCTAGCCAAAATATATACGAAAATCACAATCAATGAAAAGATTACCGCAATTAATGCTGCCTCTTTAATATCATCTGCAATAGTAGCCTCTACCTTTTGAGAGGTTAATTCTGCAACAAAAGCATCTTGCGTAATTTCATCGGTATAAAAACCAATTAAACCAGTGTAAAGTTTATCTTCCATTAAATCATCCACTTCACTACCTGTGTCCTCAATCATATATTTAGTGGTAATCTTCACTTGATTAGATGCACCGAAAGTTTTCACCTCAGGAGTATTTTTCAAGCCATCTTCCGTCACAAATTGTTCTGTTAATGCCGAAGCAATTTCAGACACTTCAACTGGGGCATCAAATCTTACGATGTAAGAACGTCCTCCAGTAAAATCAACACCGTAATTTAAACCTCTAGATGCTAATGAACCAATTCCTAATAAAACAATTACTAAAGAAACCACGTAGAACATTTTTCTTTTACCTAAGAAATCGATATTCAATTTCTGGAAAGCATTCTCTGTAAGTTTCGTAGAAAAACTAATTTTCTTATCTGAAGACAATACCCATTCAAATAATAAACGTGTAATGAATATCGCAGAAAATAAAGATGTAATAATACCAATAATCAATGTAGTTGCAAATCCTTGAATTGGACCTGTACCGAATACGAATAAGATAATACCCGTAAGCATTGTGGTAATATTTGAATCTAAAATAGAACTGTAAGCCGCTTTATAACCATCAGCAATTGCTTGCTTAACTCCTTTGCCGGTTCTCATTTCCTCACGAATACGTTCGTAAATAAGAACATTTGCATCTACCGACATACCGATAGTTAACACAATACCAGCAATACCCGGAAGTGTTAAAGTTGCTCTTAAAGACGCTAAGAAACCAAGAACGAAAAATAAGTTAGCCGCTAAAGCTATATCCGCTACAATACCTGCAGAAGAATAATAAAAAATCATGTAGATTAAAATCACCCCTAAAGCAATCATGAATGAACTCCATCCAGAATCAATTGCTTCTTGTCCTAATGAAGGACCTACAATTGCTTCTTCAATAATGTGAAGTCTTGCTGGTAATTTACCCGCTTTTAACACACCGGCTAAATCACTTGCTTCTTGTTGTGTAAAACGTCCAGTAATTTCTGTACGACCACCAGGAATCTCACCTTGTACCGTTGGCGCTGAATACACAATACCATCTAATACAACCGCAACAGAAAGTTTGTTTCCGTTACCATCACCTTTAGATAAACGAGCCGTCATTCTTTTCCAGATATTAGCTCCAGTAGAATTCATGTTCATGTTTACCGTTGCGTTTCCAAGAGGATCTTGACCAACACGTGCATCCGTAACAACATCACCTTCTAACTCTGCTTTTCCACCTTTAGGAACTTTGATTGCATATAAATAATACAAATCATCTGTTCCTTCCATAGCTTTTGCATCCCATAAGAATCTAGTTCTTGGTGGAAACAATTGCTTAATGTCTTTTCTTTTTAAATAGGTATTTACAATGGAAGTATCAGCAACTCTTGCATAACCAACTCTAGAACCAAATGAAGCTCCACCTTCTTGTGTAAGAACTGGAGACATGTGATAAAATAATGGGTTAGTAGCTTCTTTTTCTCCTTCTGACATTGAAGCGTAATCCACTGAATCTGGTTGATTACTTTCCATTTCAGCCATTAACTCTTCCATTGATTTTTCAGCAGTATCACTAGCAAGAGAATCTCCCTCCATAGCTTCTACGGTACTTTCTAAATCAGCAACCTCATTTGCAGCAACAACTTCTTCAGTTTCTACCTCATCAGTAGCAGAACTTTTAAACGTAGCCTTAAGGATACTATTTGCTTGATCTAAACCACCAATAATTTGAGTGTTATCATAACATTCCCAAAATTCTAGCTTAGCCGTTCCTTGTAAGAACTCTCTAATTCTTTTCTTGTCCTTAACACCTGGAAGCTCAACAATGATTCTACCAGAACCTGAAAGACGTTGAATTTTTGGTTGAACAACACCTAAGTTATCCACCCTTTTTCTTAGAACTTGTTCCGTTCTAATAATTGCATCCTCTGATTCTGATGAGATAATATCAATAATCTCATCGTTCGTAGCGTCAGGCTTAACCTTATCTTTATTTTCTAGGTTATGAAAAACAGCCGCTAATTTAAAGTCAGGAGCGATATCTCTATGCGCTTGATCAAAAAGAGAAACAAAATTTTCAGAACTGTTTCTTTGGTCCGCAATAGCTTTATTTAAAATCTTAACAAAAGTGGGGTTCGAACTATTAGTCCCAGCCATTTCTCTAATTAAATCAGCTTCAGAAACTTCTAAAGTCACGTGCATACCACCTTGTAAATCTAGACCTAAGTTCATTTCACGTTTTTTAACGTAAGAATAACTGTGCCCAAAACCAGGATAAACACTAACAGGACCTTGATTTAACAAGTATTCTGTTTCATAACTTTGTTTAGCGGAATCTTTCTGAAAGATATCCAACCCTAAGCTCTCACTTAAAGAATCTGCTTTTTCTGCTGAAATTTCAGCTGCTTCACTCTCAACATTACCCGCTACCCATGTAAACGACAGTTGATATAAACTTGCGAGGACTAGCAATATTGCGAATCCCCAAATAAACGATTTATTTTGCATCTATATTTATCTTATTTTTAGGGCATTATAACCCCATAAAATTTAGGATCGCAAATATAGAATTTCCAATGAATTTACCCAATGTAATTAAGGTATTCTCTCATATTTTTAAAGCGACAACAAATCCGCATTCTTTAATAGGTAATAACTGCTCTTTTAATACCCTTTAACTATTTGAGAAAGCTTCATTTTATTGGAAGTTGGATAGTCATACAAAGAGGTTGTAAATTTGCCTCAATGAAAACAAGTAATTCACCTAAGGTTGTACTGTTTGATGGTTATTGCGGGTTATGTAATAATTCTGTTAATTGGATAATCAGCAAAGATACCAACCTAGTTTTTAAATACAGCACTATTCAAGGCCAGTATATAGGAGGGTTAAATTTGAATTTTGTTACACCTGAGAATCCCGATTCAATTATTTTAAATGACAACGGAATTTTCACAGAAAAATCTACCGCAGCTCTATTAATCGCAAAAGAGCTCCCATATCCATGGAAGCTCCTTTACAATTTTATTGTTGTTCCTCGACCAATACGAGATTTTGTATATGATTTTATGGCTAAAAACAGGTATCGTTGGTTTGGTAAATTAGATTCATGTCGTTTACCAACGCCAAATGAAAAGCATCTATTTATAGATTAAGCTTCTTCCGGCTTACTTTCTTCTGTTATTTCTTCAATAGGCTCAACTACTGTATTTGCCCATTCTAAATCAACATGCCCTTTATCTAAGAGAAGATTTGTCCATTGGTACATTTTTTTGATGTCCGAAGCGTAAACACGCTCTTCATCATAATCAGGAAAAATCTCTGAAAATTCAGATTTTAATTCTGCACCACTCCACTTTTTATAACCTATTGATTTTCCTTCAAATTTTATTAGAATAGCTTTAATGATTTCCTCTAAAGGCTTCTCATCATCTTCGCCAAAAATGCTAATATCTGACAAAGCACTGATTCTGTTGTGCGCATGCGCAGGAATCTTTTTACCGTCAATTAACGATTCTACTATAACTCCATTTTTCATGGATCCAACTAATTTGAAAAGACCACCCTTTCCTGAAATTGATAAAATATCTTGTAACCCCATTACTTGTTTTGAATTTGCTGCAATATTATTAAATGAAGTATACCTAATACTACTTCTAGCCTACTTTTTAACGAAACTTGTTCTAACCAATCCATTATCCATTTGAACCTCAACAACATAAACCCCCGACTGCAAACTAGATAAAGTTAAACGTGTTTGATTCCCAGTAATACGCTCTTCAGAATACACATTCCTACCCATTACATCCATAATTTTAATAGCCCAATTAGCATTGTAATTGTATTCAGAGATGTCAATAGTTACCGTTTCCAGTACTGGAATTGGATATATACTCAATTCATTATTTAGAATATTAACCTCATTTATAGCATTAGGTAAAACACCATTATACCTTTTATAAGCAGAATCCGCTACCTGATCCAATAAGCCTTTATATTCTGCCGCAATTATGGCAAAAGCGACCGTTACCGTATCATTTGGAATTAAATCAAACCCTCCAGTTGATGTCACTTGAATAATATCATTTCCACTAATATCTTGAAATCCTGCTCCAAATCTATTTGATGTTAGGGTAATATATTTTTTGGATGTATTAAATCCTGCAAGAATATCCACACCACCTGCGCCTCCACTCACATTATCTATACAGTAACTTCTTAAAACGCTAGGCGTTAACAGCTGAATTCCGAAAATGGGCGTATTGGGCTCCGTACTTACCGTATAGGTATAAAACCGTTTTAAATCGGTGTAACCCGCATTCTTCGAAAAATCAGCTACATCAAAGTCAGCAAGTAGTCCAATGTTAACGTTATTTACATCTACACTATTTGTATTCACCACTTTATACTCTAATACCACATAGTTTTCATGGCCAACATCCGTACTTGCATATGCGGTTTGACCAACCCACAATCCAATAGTGTCAGCTAATGCATTAGAATCATTAAAAACTCCTTGCACATAATACTGTCCCTTTGGAGCTGGGCTAACTTCCTTAATATTTTCAACTACCCTAAAATCGTTATCCCATGAACCTGGCGCATTTCGCACACGATCCACAACACGCGTAAACCCATCTTGATTAGTACCAATCATTAACCCTCCTTCATATAGTTGAGAGATTCCATTTTTATACTGGACTCCTAAGCCTTGATTTTGCAACCTTGCATTATACCCGAATTGGCCCATAGAACCTATAGAAGTTGCAATGTTATTAACCGCGATATTGAGATAGTCGACATTTACCAATACATTGTACAAATAGGTATTGGTAAAAACACCATCCGTAATATCTACTCTAAAAGTTACGACTGTATTAAGAGGTGCCGTATCCAGTATTTTAAAAGAAAACGGGTTTGAATAGTTATCCACTTGTACCAAAGAACCTAAAACACCTATATTTTCGGTATCATAATTAACGGTCACATGTACGGAACTGGTGCTAATTGTAGCTACTACATTTCCAGAAGCACTGAGGTAATTGGTAAATGTACCAGAGATAAACAAGCTGTCATTTCCTTTAAAAACATCATCTGTATTATTAGAAATAGCTACGTTACCAAAAACAACGGATGCCGTATTAATGTTTCCAGAAACGGCATCTCCAATATTCAAACGTCCAGTACCTAACATAAATTCATAGGTTGCGTTGAGTCCGTCAATATTATGGCTGGTAGCCTTTAAACGTTCTGCAATTTGAATCGCTGATAATTGCGGGTATTTTGCCTTAACCAAGGCTGCTGCTCCAGAAACAACGGGAGCTGCCATTGAAGTTCCTGTATTATTGTTATAGTTACCATCATCAACGGTAGAATAAATATTTTCACCTGGCGCAGCAATATCAACCCAATAACCATGATTTGTAAAAGAGGACTTTACATCTGTACTATTTACCGAAGCAACGGCCAGCGCATTTTCATAAGCGGCTGGATAATATTTTTGATTTCTATTTTGATTCCCTGCCGCGCAAACTACTAATGCATCTTTATTATAGGTGGCATAATTAATAACATCCTCTCCGAATGAAGAATACCCAAATCCGCCCCACGAACAATTAATAATATCACACCCCATATCTGCGGCATACGTAATTCCCTCATATCCAAAGACTATAACAGTTCCATCACCTGCACGTATAGGCATAAACTGCGTGTTATAACCCACAGAAGCGACTCCAACACCATTATTAGTTGCTGCTGCTGCAATTCCGGCTACATGAATTCCATGCGTATTACTTCCTACTTGTGGCGTTCCATCATTGTCCATAAAGTCCCAACCCGTAAAATTATCTATGTACCCATCGTTATCATCATCCATTCCGTTTACAGGGTCATTTGCATTTTCTGCCATTTCCGATTGTAAATCTGGATGATCCATATCTGTACCTGTATCTACCACCCCAACTTTGATTAAGGCACTACCGGAATTAACATCCCATGCAGAAAAAGCATTGATTTGAGAGAAATAATTTTGCTGAGATAAATTTGGATCGTTAGGATTAAACGCAACTGTAAACATGGGCTTTCTTTCCACATATTCAAAAACCCCTAAGTCTACTAATTCTTGAATAAATGCTTTATTGATAGCAGACTCGTTAACACTCAAGGTATAAATCAAACTCAAATCGACCCACTTAGGATGGGCTTCCATTTTTTTCCTAGCTAATTGCTGTTTACTAGGAAAAGTAGAAACCACACTAATACTTCGAGTAAGCCTTTTATTATTTTGAAAATCACTCGATTTAAAATAATTGGATTGACTAGGCTTTAACTTCGCAATCAATAATCCAGGAACAAATTCTTGGAACTGTTGGCCTCCTTTATTTTGAGCATTCAACTCTTGGCCTGTAAATACAGACACCAAAAATAACAGTATGTAAATCTTTCTATTCATCAATAACATCTTGATAGGTAGGTATATTTTCTAAAAAAGTCACTTTTTCACCTTCTACATGACAGCAGTATAATTCTTCTCCATTCGTAATAACAAGATACGGCACTTTTAGAATAATATTATATCTAAAAGCCTGATCAAATGTAGACTGGGTGATTTTAATACTAGGTCTTTTACATTCCACCAAAATAACGGCTTCACCCGAATTGTCATGCACCATAATATCAGTACGTTTAATACGCCTATGAAGTTGGAATTGTTTTTCTAAGGCAATTAAACTCTTTGGAAAACCTAATTCTTCATTAAAGTACTTCACGGTGTTTTGACGCACCCACTCTTCTGGGGTGTTCACTACATATTTATTACGAATAGAATCAAAAATTGTGGTCCTACCCTCTTCGTTGGTTTTAAACTTAAACCCGCCTTGTTCTTTTACCGATGTCATTACAGCAAATGTAATTTCATTTTTAGTTTTCCACAATCAAGAATTACATCAAATGCTATCCTACTTTTGACGCAAGTTTTTTTCAATGGCGACTTTTCACGATATAATTACACAACTTCAACAGAAACAGTACAAACCGGTATATTTATTATACGGGGATGAACCCTTTTTTATTGATAAAATAACCGATTATATTGCTAAAAATGTCTTATCGGAAGCCGAGCAAGGGTTTAATCAAACCGTATTTTACGGAAGAGACACGGAGATTGGGTCAGTGATTGAAACAGCTAAACGTTATCCGATGATGTCGGAAAAACAAGTCGTTATTATTCGAGAAGCTCAAGACTTAAAAAGGATAGAAGAACTAGAACAATACATGACTCAACCCGTGGAATCTACTATATTGGTTTTAGCGTATAAATACAAAAAACCTGATGGCCGCAAAAAAATCTTCAAGCAAATAAAAAAGGTGGGAGTTTCGTTCGAGTCTAAACCCATATACGAAAATCAAATGGGTAGATGGATTGACGATTACGTTCATCAAAACAAGCGAAAAATATCCCCTAAAGCCAGCTTACTCATTAGCGAGTATATTGGAGCCAACCTAACGTTAGCCGCCAATGAAATTGAAAAAATATTCATTTCGGTACCCGAAGGAGAGTTAATTGATGACACAACGGTTAGTGAGGTAATTGGCATAAACAAAAACTATAATACGTTTGAGTTACAAAACGCCCTTGGAAGTCGTGATTTTAAAAAATCAATGCAAATTGCGATGTACTTTTCTACCCATCAAAAAGAACACCCCTTTATCTTAACCGTAGGTAATTTGGGAACGTATTTCTCTAAACTTTTACTCATGTATTTTTCGCCAAAAGCATCCAAACAAGA
>CAXMPG010000121.1:0-5367 GCA_964195485.1 uncultured Desulfobacterales bacterium | reverse complement strand
ATTGAAAATATAGTGGTCGTTAACATTAACAATATTCCAGTATATATAAGAGATGTGGCGAAAGTGCAGTACGGTTACGCACCTCGATTTGGTGCTATTACAGGCAATAATCAAGGCGAAAAGGTAATGGGGCAGGTAATGCTCTTAAAGGATGCCAATACCAATGAGGTACTGGAACGGGTAGTAAATAGAGTAGCCGAAATTCAGAAAACATTACCCGAAGGCGTATATATCAATCCGTTTTTAGAACGGGGAGAATTAATTGCTAAAACAACCTTTACGGTAACCGAGAATCTACTGTTTGGAGCATTGATTGTTATCTTTATTGTGGTGTTGCTTTTAGGCGATTGGCGCGCAGGATTATTAATTGCATCACTTATTCCGTTGAGTTTACTATTTGCTATTTCGTTAATGAATTACTTCGGTATTTCAGCAAACTTAATGTCGCTTGGAGCTATTGATTTCGGAATTATTATTGACGGAGCCATTATCATTGTCGAATATATACTGTATGCCATGACCCTAAAAAGAGAGAAGTTAAGTAAGCTTTCTGGACACGTATTACAATTTGAAAAAGACCATATAGCGCAAGTGTATTCGAGTAAAATGATGCGGTCAGCCATTTTCGGACAGCTTATTATTTTAATTGTATTTATTCCAATTCTTACCCTTAATGGCGTAGAAGGAAAGATGTTTATACCCATGGCAATCACATTTAGTTTTGCCTTGGTAGGAGCCATGATTTTAAGTTTAACGTATGTACCAGCAATGGCGGCATTGTTCTTAAAACCACAAGCCCCATCACCAAATTCAATTTCGAATAGAATTCATCGCTTTATTGAAAAAATCTATGAGCCGGTATTTGATTTTGCAATGAGTTCAAAGAAATTAGTCATTGGTGGAGCATTGGTTTTCTTAGGAATTAGTTTTTATACTTTTTCAACCATGGGAGGCGAGTTTGTGCCGCAGTTAGATGAAGGTGATTTGGTAATTCAGCCCAATATTCCGGTAGGAACATCCTTAGAAGAAACCATTAAAATTTCAGGTAAAATTGAAGAGTTATTGCTGCAATTTGATGAGGTAGACCAAGTGGTTTGTAGAATTGGTGCGGCCGAAGTGCCAACGGATCCAATGAACATGGAAGAAATTGATGTGATGATTAAATTACATCCAATAGCAGATTGGCAAATCACTGATACCAAAGAGGGATTGATTGCATTAATGAAAGAGAAACTATCTATTCTACCCGGAATGGAGTTTGAGTTTACACAGCCCATTGAGATGCGATTTAACGAGTTAATTACCGGGGTTCGCTCTGATGTGGCTATTAAACTGTTTGGCGAAGACTTGGATGTTCTAGCGAATAAAGGAACAGAGATAAAGAAGTTAATTTCTGGTGTGGCTGGTGCAGAGGATATTACTCTGGAGAAAACAGCTGGTCTACCTCAAATGTTAGTGAAATACAATCGGCATAAAGTAGCTCAATACGGACTAAACATTAAGGAGTTGAATAGAATAGTACAAATGAATTTTTCTGGAATTGCCGCGGGAGTAGTGTATGAAGGAGAACGTCATTTCGATTTAGTGGTTCGTTTAGATGAGGAGAAACGACAAGACATCGATGATTTAAAGAATTTATTTGTGGAGCTTCCAAATGGGAATAAAATACCGTTAAATGAAGTCGCAGATATTGACTATACCTATGGTCCTGCAAAAATATCTAGAGATGATGCTAAACGTAGAATTGTAGTAGGTATTAATGTTCGTGACCGTGATATGGAATCGGTAGTTCATGATATTCAAGAAATACTGAACGAAAAATTGGATTTGCCACCCGGTTATTATTTATCGTATGGCGGACAGTTTGAAAACTTAGAACAAGCTAAAAGTCGTTTGTTAACTGCGGTGCCTATTGCTTTAATACTCATTTTTATTCTCTTGTACATTGCTTTCGGAACAGTAAAAGATGCCTTATTGGTTTTCACGGCTATTCCTTTAGCCGCTACTGGAGGTATATGGTTATTGTGGTTGAGAGATTTACCATTTAGTATTTCGGCAGGAGTTGGTTTTATTGCCTTATTCGGAATTGCGACATTAAACGGAATCGTATTAATAGAGCATTTTAAGGAGCTTAAAGAAAAAGGGGAACATTCTTTACAAGAGTTAATAAAGATGGGCACAAAGCAACGAATACGCCCGGTATTATTAACAGCTTTAGCAGCCGCTTTAGGGTTTTTCCCAATGGCAATTTCTGCATCGGCAGGAGCAGAGGTACAAAGACCTTTAGCAACCGTGGTAATTGGAGGTTTATTTACCTCCACCTTTTTAACATTATTGGTTCTTCCTGTATTGTATTATGTATTCGAAAAAGTTAAATTTAGTGGGATGAAAATTAAGAAGACTGCGATTATTGTAATAAGTACTTTGTTGACTAGTATCTCATTACAGGCACAAACGGAGCAATTATCGGTTGATGAGATTATTTCTGTGGCATTAGAAAACAATCCTACGATAAAAGCGGCTAAACTGAAAGTAGACCAAAGAGAAGCCCTTAAAAAATCGGCTTTTGATCTTGGGAATACCAATTTTGGTTACAACTACGGACAGATAAATAGTGAAATAATGGATTACAGTTTTGAGGTAAATCAAAGCTTTAAATTTCCAACCACCTATTCCAGTACTTCTAAGTTTAGAAAAGAAGAAGTGAAGCTGAGTGAGATTAATCAAAAAATCAGTAAAAGTGAGTTGGTGTTGCAAATCAGATCTGAATATGCCCGTTTGATTTACCACAATAGCTTACTGGAAATTTACCGACATTTAGATACCAACTACACCAAGTTAGTGGCTAATGAGAAAAGGAAATATGAACTCGGTGAAATCAAAGGTTTGGAGTATTTAACGATTGAGTCTACCGGAAACAAGATTAGTTTATCTACCCAGCAAGAAGCGATTAATAAGGATAATAGCGCGTTCAGATTGCAGAAACTCATGGTGGTGGATTACGTGGTTAATTTGGAAGGAACAAAACTTTGGAAAGAGGCCGTTCAAATTTCTGATTCAGGTTCTAATGCCGGACTTCAATATTTTAAACAATCAGTGGTAGTAGCTTCGCAAGCGCATAAGGTTCAAAAAAATGAGTTCGCGCCAGAGTTGTCTTTAGGGTATTTTAATCAGCAAATTGATGGCGCTACCGGAATGGACGGGGTTAAAATTGGTGTAAGTGTTCCGTTGTTTTATTGGGCGCAAAAAGGGGTGACCCAGGCCGCTAGAATAAATACAGATATTGTTTCGCAGCAGCTAAGAGAATATGATATCAATTTGAAAAATCAAGTTAATGTAGCCTTGTTAAATATTAAAAAACAACAAGTCGCGGTTGATTATTATGAAAATACAGGAAACGCATTATCTAACCGATTACTATACGCTTCAAATAAAGAATATAGCTTAGGAAGCATTGGGTATATTGAATTTATTGCCACAATGAAAATGGCGTATGATATTAAAGATAAGTATTTAAGAAGTGTATATGAGTATAATTTAGCCGTTATCCAGTACAACTATTTAATGGGCGTTTATAATTAGAACATAAGGAAACTAGAGATTGATAATTTCCAATAAGAGATAAAAAAGATTAAAATGAAAAGAGCAAAATATATCGTATTAATGGCCATTGTAACTATACTTGGCTTTACCCAATGTTCTACCGTTGAACAGGAAGATAGTCATAGTGCAACTGGTATTCACCAAGAGGAAGAGGAGGCAAGTTCCGATTACATTGTACATCTAAAACCAGAGCAGTTAAAGGTAATGGATATTCAAATTGGTGCGTTTACAATGATGAACTTGAATACCACCGTAAAGACCAACGGGCAATTAGAATTACCCCCACAAAATAAAGCCAGTTTGAGTGCGGTAATTGCGGGTAGAGTGAAAAACGTGATGGTAATGGAAGGTCAGGAAGTTAGAAAAGGCCAAGTTTTAGCGGTTATGGAAAACCCCGAAGCCATTGATTTACAACAAGAGTATTTATCTTTAAAAAGCAAATTAGCGTTTGTAGAAAGCGATTTTCAAAGAAAGGAAGAACTATATAAAGACAGTATTGGCTCCGCGAAAGATTATCAACGGGTAAAATCAGAATTTGAAAGTTTAAAAGCCGAATTTGAAGGCGTAAAAGCGAAATTGAAATTATTGAATTATTCTGCGAGTCAATTAGATAAAGGAACTATTTCGAGTACGTTTAACGTGATTTCACCCATTGAAGGACATGTACGTTTGGTAGAAATAAACATCGGGAAATTTGTGCAGCCTCAACAAGAAATGTTTGAGATTGTAGATAATGATCATATCCATATGGATTTGATGGTGTACGAAAAAGACATTGACAAAATAAGCGTAGAGCAAAAAGTGGTATTCTCTATTTCTACCCACCCAGAACATGTTTTTTATGGCCGTGTGTTTTCGGTAGGAAAAGCCTTTGAAAGCGAATTAAAAGCGGTTAAAGTACATGCCGAAATCACAAGTAAACCAACAGGTTTATTACCGGGAATGTACGTAGATGCACGTATTGTGACAGATAGTAATGAAGTTCAGGCAGTACCTACGAGTGCTATTATTGAAGAAGAAGGATTGAGCTATATTTTCGTAGTAAACGAATCCGAATCGGATGATGTGCATACGGCTTTTAGTAAAATTGAAATTAACAAAGGCGCTATTGACATGGGATTTGTGGAAGTAGTAACCGCCCAACCTATACCAGCCAATCCCAAAGTGGTGATTAATGGCGCGTATTATATTTTAGCTGAAATGAAAAAAGGCGAAGGTGGCGGACATGCGCATTAAATTGAAATGAAATTTAGTAAAGGGCCAAGATGAAAATCTTGGCTTTTTTGAGGGTATTACTTTCTTTTTATAAGAACCTAATTATTTCAATTTATGTCGTTTGAATAAATTGTTACAACGGATAGTGAAAAGATTACTAATTAACAATTTGACTATATACCTCATTGAATTGACTAAATAGTTAATCATTATAAGGGTTAACCCCTATAATGTCTTTAAATTGAATTCATTACATTTGACATTGAAAGTCATAGCTTTAACCGCGGTTTTCAAATTAATTTTTTATTAACTTATTTATTTTAATTATTATGAGACTAAAAAATCTCTCTCTCTCTCTCTCTCTCTAGTTTTACTAGCGTTTTGTTCAACTAATGTGTCTGCCCAGTTGTATTCAAGTGGTAATAATGCCATTTCAAGTAATAAGGTTGGAATTGGCATATCTAACCATCAGGCACCATTTCATATTAAGGATTTTTCTGGTGTTGCTATAGGAGGAGGAATGAATTATATTCCATTAATTAGGTTTCA
>CAXMPG010000120.1:0-11155 GCA_964195485.1 uncultured Desulfobacterales bacterium | reverse complement strand
CATAACACCTTACCTAATCTTAACTCCCACTCCAATTAACAAGTTATGATTTTTCCATTCTGTGGCTGCACTGTATTTGGTTTCTCTATTTTGATAATCATCGACAAGTACATTTTTCAACCCGTAATTGAATCGTGTCATAAATACGAGAATTAGTTTTTCGTTTAGCTCTTTTTCGTAATCCAATTGAAGCAGCACACCAAAATCCGTACTTAAGTAATCTTCACTAATGCTATAATCATACTCTTGTTCTGGTATAATGGATGGGTCATTGGGGTCGTTAAAAATCAAGCCTACCGTATCTAAGTATTGTGTACCATTTTCTCTTGCATTTAAAAACACTCCTAAGTAAGCTCCTCCAGAAATAGTTAATGGAATTTTCTCTAAAAACTGATATCCCACCATTAGAGGAATATTGAGATATGAGTTAGAAATATTTCCTTCATGACGTGTTCTACCTTCCTCATCTACTATACTCAATGAAGAATAAGTATAGTTTAATGCAGTAGAAACCGACACCTTCTCATTAAATTCATAATTAACAATTACTTCCGAAAAATACCCGAAACTAGATTGATAATCGGTTTTAAAAGTTCCGGTAACAGGGATTAAAACATTATAATTAGCCGTTGATTGATCAGGAATTGATAACGAAGTCCCAAGATTAAATTGGAAACTTATTTTTTTTGAGTCTTGTGCAAATGTACCTACCTGAGAAAGTATCATCAAAACGGTTAAAGCTTTTTTCATGATTAAGTTGTTCTAAATTTAAAAACATAAACGAATAGGGAAATTGCTACTCCCAGTAAAAATATTGAGTTATTAAAAAACAAAAAGGTAATCAATTCGAGACTTTCAGTAACCTCAGAAGGAGGGTTCAATATCCAAATAAAGCAGTTACTCAGAATAGAATAAACTAGTGAAACACTAACAAAAACTTTTAAAATTCCTTTTGCTGGAATCTGTTTTTTGTTTGAAAAAACAAGCGCTATTATTAGTCCAATAACCTGTATCAAAGACGCATTAATAAAATCTGGAATCAATAAAACAACCAACCCAAATAGAATTCCCATTGCAACTGCAACAATCAATCTTATAATTAATTCTGGGCCTAGTACTTCTTTCACGTTTTACTCATCATAAGAACTTACCTAATCAAGGTAATATATCCTGATTTACCAATATCCTCCCCCTCAATGGTACAGTAGTTCAAAACATAATAATAAACGCCATCTGCCGCTTCGGCAGGAGAGTTATATATTCTTCCATCCCATGATTGTTCTTGAGAAATAAGCGTGTAAATCAACACGCCCCATCTATTATAAATCTCCACATTAAAACACGTAGCGCCCGGAATTCGAATTTGGAAATAATCATTACTACCATCTCCATTAGGCGTAAAAACATTCCCAATTTCTGGGTTTCTACAATCCTCGGTTACAATTACTACCGAAGCATAATCTGAATAACACGGAGGGGATTCTACTTGAACATAATAGGTAGATGTTTCATTTACTGTTACCACTAAAGAATCACCACCTCCAATAGCTGGGTCACCTAATGGGCTATACCAGATAACTGAATCTGCTCCTCCATCAGCTACCAAAATAATTTCAGCACCTTCACAAACAGTGGTGTCGTTAGATATCATAGTGACTAACAAATTGTTTTTTTGAACTTCTACCACAAATGAATCTGACTGCGCAATACATCCAATAGAATCAACGGTTGTTAATATATAGGTTCCACTTTCGGTCACTGTTAAATTTGGTGATGACACATTTCCTGGTTGCCAATTGTAACTTGCAAATCCGGTATTATCAGCAGTCAATAACACGGACTCACCTTCACAAATAAGATTGTTTCCTGTTTGAGTTGCTAGCGCAACACTATCTGCCACCGTAATTTCTATTGGTCCAGCAGAAGCTTGACATCCCGAACTATCCGTTACTAATAAACTAAACGAACCTGCTTGATAGGTTACTATATTTTGACTCGTATCATTCGTTGGACTCCATAAATAACTTTTCATACCAGGGTTTCCAGTAAGAGTTATTGAATCACCAGGACAAAAGCCTTGTGCCACGGTAGAAATACTTGCCGAAACAGTAATTTCTGTCACCACTAACGTGTCAGACCCGGTACATCCGTTAGAATCTATTATTGTTAAAACATATGTCCCACCTGAGCCGACCGTAATACTTGGTGTAGTCAAATTTCCAGGCATCCATAAATAACTAGACAGCCCTGCTGCTCCGCTTAAAATAATGGTAGAATCTGCACATAAAACAGAGTCTCCAATAATACTTGCTTGTGACGAACCTGAATGAATGGTAATACTCGCAGTAGTTTCAATACCACAAGAGGTAATTTTACACGTGTATGTTCCAGCAGTATAAATAACCTGAGACAAACTACTTCCACTTAATGGGGGTTGCCAATCTACCGTGCTGTTATTGGTTGCTTGAACAGAAATAATTGTGGAGTCTCCAACGCAAATAAAAGTGTCTCCACTAGCTACAAGTTCTGGTGTAGTATATTGGAATAGGGTAATGGTATTAGAAACCAATCCACAACTATCCGCATCATTAACTACCGTAAAATATTGTCCGGGATCCGTAACATATATACTTCCCCCTCCAGGAATTGGCCCATTAGGCCCTTCCCAATTATTACCAATACTTTGCGTACAAAACAATAAAACAGAATCATTAGGGCAAATTACCGTACTGGAAGCCACAATAATAGGTTGTTGTTTTGGCGTAATTTGAATTTGTGTATTTACAACAAGTTCAGCCGTACAACCGAAGCTATTGGTATCATACGCACTGGAAACAACCAAGTAGTTTCCTGGAGCAGAAACGGTTACGACACTATCAGTAGAACCGAATATTCCAAAACCTACCCAAGAATAATTTGGGCCTCCCGAAGCGGTTAACTCCACCGTTCCTCCCGGACAAATACTTGAATTCCCACTAATAGTAACTATAAATGGAGGGATAACAGGCGAAGGACTTACGTCTACATAGACTGATTTTGAAACCGTAAACGTATCAGAATAACAATTATTAAATCTTACGGTAGTTGCTGAAACGGTGTACGTACCGGATGTAGTTGGAGTGAAAAACCCATAGGTATCACATGAAGTAGTAAAGGCACATGCCGGAGTAACCGTCCATGCGGTTAAGACTAAAAATGCAGAAGTAGCCATACATAATGGCAGTGCACCCGAATTGGTAACACTATCATACAATTGAGCCGTAAATGGATCCGGAGTGCATAGCAATACCGTATCTGGCAACTTCATTTCTAAATCAAATGGTGGCAAAGCCACGTTGTTTCTAACTAAAACTTGATTAACACTTTCACATCCATTTGCTCCAATTACGGTAAAAACAAAAGTCCCCGTAACAGAAACATTAATTACGGAATCAAACACGCCCGCACCGAGCCCAGGTCCAGTCCAAGAATAGGTTAATGATGCATCAAACCCACCTGCCGTAATTTGTACGGTGTCTGGCGGACATAAATTTATCTCTGTAGTAACCGTATCGTTGGTATTTACCAATTTATCATCACTAATAACGGGTACTGGAGGTGCTGGCAGAACCAATGCATAAATAGAATCAACGCTAGAAAAACATCCATCACTAGAAGTTTCGGTAACAAAGTACATCCCTGAAACAGAAACCGAAAGACTTGGACCACTAACACCTGTTGACCAGTCGTAATTAACGGAAGGACCTAATGCAGTACATACCGATGTTATAGCATTTAAAGTTACCGAGCCACATGCCGTAAGCGTATCGGCACAAGAAGTGTCAATACACACCGGTATTAAATCCTTTACGCAACCAGAGCCAGAACGTTTAAAAAAGTCATACGGTTCACGAGAATAATCGAAGCTATTTAACATAAATGCGTCTTTATTACCCGCTGCCGACATAGAATAAAAATCACTATAGCTTGGGTCTCCACAATAGGTTGAACTTATACCACATGAACTAGGCGTCCAAAGTCCTAAATTAGCCGCTAAAAAATTAGTAGAAACCGGTACATGAAAAGAGCCATCAAAACTACCTACGGCAAAAATTTCACCGGCAGTATTAACCCCAATTCCTGAACAATAATCGTCACCTCTGCCGCCTGCACTTTGCGCCCAAAAAGCCGTAGATACACTAAACCTTGCTACAAAAACATCTTTATTACCTACCGCATTAAATGTTGCCGCACCAGTAATTGCAGAAAAGGAGCTTAGCACACATTCATAATGTCCGCCAATAAGCACATCCCCAGAACTATTATATGCCACACTTTGCGATGACACTGGATTGTCAGATCCACCTCCACCCGTTAATTGCCATGCACCCGCACTATTAATTTTTGCAATAAAAAAATTATTAGTGTAAGATGTGGGTGTCGTAGCGAATATGCTTGAGTTAGTATTGTAATAGGTTAGTGCTCCATCATTATCTCCTGTTAAATAGCAACCGCCTATGTTATCAACGGCAATGTCGTTTACTACATTTGATACTGCTCCCCCAACTCTAGCAAACCATTGCTCGGTTCCGCTAGCGTTATATTTAACCACGAAAATGATGTTTTGCATTTGGTTATTGTGCTGGGTATCGAATGTTATGGTATCACTATATTGCCCCGTGAAATATACATTTCCACTATTATCACATCCAACAGATCTGCCAAGGTTGGCATAGTTTCCAGTACCTGTTTTGGTCCATTGAAATACACCCAAAGAATTCAGCTTTGTAATAAAAACATCACTCGTAGTATTGGCAGCTGTAACAACAGTACTCCCAAAAGTAGCACTTCCTTTAAACGACCCAGTTACAAAAACATCTCCGGTAGAGTTAACCGCAATGCCAAAACCAAAATCACTTTCGCTACTCCCCGCACTTTTAACCCATGCCAAGACTCCAGAAGTGTTATACTTCGCTATAAAGATATCTTGCAATCCATTAGAAGTTAAAGAACTTGAGCCAAAGTTTGCGGTACCATTATAATATCCAGTTACATATACATTCCCCGCAGCATCTGTCGCAATAGCTGTTCCTCTATCTGCTCCTGAACCACCTGCTTTAACCGCCCACGAAAAACCTCCTGTATTATTATTTTTTGAAACAAAAATATCCGTAGAACCATTTGCAATTAACGAAGTAGAACCGAAACTGGCTGAGCTAGTGAAATACCCTACCGAATATGCGTTTCCTGATGGATCAACAGATACATCATAAGCCTCGTCAATAGTTGCACCTCCAGCATTTTGCATCCAGAACTGAGCTAATGCTTCATTCCCTTGAAAAAGGAACAAAAAAACAAGAATTAGCGACTGAGTGAGAAAGAATTTTTTTTTCAAAAAAATAGGACAATTAATTAGCATTTGAATATGGTTAAAGACTCCAAAAAACGATTTAGGTTGTCTTTTGAGCATGCAAATTAAACAATGAAGCGCGTAATTTTTCTATTTCACACCGTTTTTTATTTGAAATGAAAAACTTTCCTATTTGAATCTAGTATTGCATATATATTTGTGCTGATAACGGAATACAAGTAATGGAAAAGAAAATTTCTAAGTTTAGCACCAATTTATTACCTGAACTCGTTATCGTTTTCCTCTTTTTCGTTTTCCAATATCAAAAAATTAACCTTGATTTTTGGAATGACGAAATTTACACGCTTAAGCACTTTACTTTTACTTCCATACCCCATATATTTTTAGATTACCATGTACCTAACAACCACATTTTATTTAATCTAATTAATCATATTTATTTAAGTTTAATCGGGATTGAATCGCTGTCCCAACTCATGGATCATCCGTATTTACTTCGCGTGATTCCATTCTCATATAGCGCACTCACCCTCTATTTTACCTACAAAATCGCAAACAAAACTCAGGGTAGAACTATTGCACTACTCGCTTCCATCCTATTAATTACCACTATTCCTTTTCTAAATTTCTCGCTACAAATTAGAGGGTATGGTTTGAGTATGTTACTCTTACTAATGTTGGTTTATTTCGGACTTTCCTATTTAAAAAAACCTAAAACTAAGCCCTTATTACTAATCGTTTTAACCACCACTCTTTTAGTCTATACTATTCCCTCAAACCTATATTTCATCGGTAGTGTTCTTTTGGTTTACGGGATTTACTTAATACGAAACCTCACCAAAAAACAGACTAATCAAGTCCACTCTTCATTTAACACCATTATTTCTGACGCCCTTTTCCAGGTGTTAATTGCCACTATCGCTGGTTTGATTTTAGCACTCGGCTTATACGCTCCTATTTTCAAGGAGGTATTTATGAATGAATATGTTACTGGAGGAAATCCTTTTGAGTTTGGAAAACTGAAGTTCTATATTCCGCATCTTTTAGAAGGGGTAGTCTCTGGCAGATGGGTCATCATGATTACCGCAATTTTGGGGTTCTTAATCAAAATAATAAATCGCACAAAATGGACTATTTCCCACGCCCTTTTCCTATCTGTTATAATTACGCCACTAATACTCGTGTTTTTTAGAGGTGATAGTCCACCCCTACGTGTATTTGTAGTTGTTCTTCCGTTTACGTCTATTCTCATTGCCAGTGGAGTTCATCAATTTTGGATAAAAATTAAGCAGCTCATTTCGTTACCTGATCACTATTTGATTTTTGGCATAATTACCTATTCCATACTCGTTCTTGCAATAGAGAATCAAAAAATTACTACAGCGATTCTTACCGATATTCAAACAGGAAATCGTTCACAAAACCTTTATCAACAATATTACACCCATCATTATCAACCTTTATTGGATATCAACACCCTTTACAACCAGTACCAAAAGAAAAACCTACCCATTCTTATTTATGGATGTGAGCCTCATGGAGTTCCAAATTATTTAGAAAAATTCAATCTACCATACTTTACAAAAAGCCATTTAGACTCTCTTCTTTCTACCAATGAAAGCATCTATATTCTTACGAGTAATCCTCACCAATTTACGGGATTGGGAGAATACATTTCTACGCCATTAAACAGCCATTTAACGTATCATAATACCTTTCTATTTGAGCGAAAGCCTTTGGTGAAAAACACCCTATTTCAAATTGATTCATTACATCAACAGTTTGGCGATTCTATTGGTTTTGTATTTCATAGCTTTAGCAATTCACTGTATTCAAGTCAATTAAAACCCACATCGTTTTTTAGTATTACTGATGATACTCAACTAGGTGATTTGATATCTTTCAGCGGGCAAGAAAAATATTTATGCGTCCTATCTAGTTTAGAGAAAGACTCCGCCTTATACCACACTATTGTTACTGATTCGCATAAACTAGCGCAGGATTTAAGTGCCGTGCCAGTCATAGAATTCCAGCTATTAATAAAAGACAGGAGTTCAATATCTTCTTTATCAGCTAGCGAAAAATTAGATGCCGAAAAACATTATTCTACCGCATTTGATCACCAAGTTGATACTGTAACAAATCACCTCACCTTTAAAGTTTCATTTCACGGAGATTTCATTAAAAACTCAAAAGGGGTCGTTGTTCTAAGTATTGACCGAAATGGAAAACCAATAGTATGGAATGGTCAAGGTTTAGATAAATTCTATCAATCCATTAACAAGGAGCAACGGGTTGTTACCGCATTTGATATACACGAAAATCTACTACCGGGTGATCAGATAAAAATCTACGTTTGGAATAGCCAGAAAGAAACCATTTTGGTAAATAATTTCCAGGTGGAGTTGGTTTCAAAATAATCGTTATGGAAGAAATAAAAAATGCATTAGCGTTCTTAGAGCCAGACGTAATTTCGGAGATTTTAAAAGAGTCTCAGGTTATCGATATTCCAAAAGGCGCAGAGATTTTAAGAGAAGGACAATTCGCAAAGGTTATTCCTATTGTAATTAATGGCTTAATTAAAGTGTTCTCTAGTTTCGAAGAAAAGGATTTATTACATTCAACCCAATGAAAGTTGCATTATGTCTTTTTCGGCAAGCTTAAAAACCGAGCCTAGTAAAGTGAATGCTGTTACGGAAGAAGATTGCAAACTTTTACTCCTGCCTGTGGATAAGGTTTCTTCTTGGATTTCGCAATTACCTGGAATCAATCAACTTTTTTATCCGCAATACAATCTTCGGTATTCAGAATTACTAGACGCCATAAGTCATGTGCTTTTTAATAAAATGGACAAACGTTTATTTGATTATCTCTCAGAAAAAACACGAATGACAAAACAAAATCCTATCAAAATCTCCCACCGTCAAATTGCGAGTGAACGAGGTAATGCTCGTGAAGTGATTAGTAGGGTCATGAAAAAACTAGAGTCTGAAGGAAAAATAAATCAACACGTTCAAAGCATCGAAATACTTTAAAACGAAAAGGGTGGAATTCAAATGAACTCCACCCTTCTTATTTAGTCTATATGACTCCGCTTATCTCTTAGCAGGAATTGCAGACTCTTGAGGAACCTGTTTTTGTTCTGTCTTTGGCGCTTTCGCGCGTTTTTGATTTGATTTACTTTCTACTTTTGGTGAAGCAGGAGCTGCATTGTTTTCACTTTTTTGTTTCAAAAACTCCTGATTATTACCTGTCGCGGCTGGTGCATTTGGCGTTTCTGAACTAGAAGGCTCTTCTTCATTGCTATGGTCTACAGGAGTATTCACCTTGTTTTTGGCATTCTCAGATACTTCCTTCGTTTTACCAAACAACTCTGGATGTAAATACGTTCCTTTATTCGTTTTCTCTAATTCTGGAACAACTCTATTAGACTCTGCATACTTATCAGATCTAACTCCTGTTACTTGCCAGCTTACCTCAATGTTTGGATTATTGGTTTGAATAACAAATTTGTTACCGGAGATTTTATCTTTAATAATTGCTTGCGCAAAAGAACCCATAACCGTTAGTTGGTATCTGAAATCTTTATTTGCAGCTTCAAAATAAGTAGGTAAATCCACTGTAGCATACCCATTTGCATCCGTGGTAATATTACCACTATACACATTCATCATTTCTGGTGACTCCACAAAACTGTGGACTAAATATTTATTCTCAGGATCTAATGGATGATCAATTTTAAATGTGCCACTCCCTTTAGCTATTGAACCCGTTACATTTAAGTTTCCAGTTATCGTTACGTCTCCGTCAAAGAAACCAGCATAATTGTTTGTCGCATTTAGAGACCAACCGTATACCCCATAATTATTTGTACCTGTTCCACTTGCATAGCCAAACACCCCTAAATTCCATGTTCCAGTGCCATTTGTAGTTCCATCAACCCCCGTATTTTGTCCAGTAGAACCAGTTGCATGACCTCTAACCGCCCAATTTGATGTTGCAGAAACCCCATTAGACCTTCCGTAAATACCATATGAACCTGCCGTAGTAGCGCTTGTTGTTCCATATAAACCATAGTTTCCTAACGCTCCACCATTTGCTCGGCCAAACAAACCATAATTATAACTACCTGTTCCTCCAGTACCTTCTGATACTGCCAACATTCCTAAGTTGAGAGTTCCGCTTGCATCTGTTTTTGCGTACATACCTTGATTTTCAAAGGCATTTCCAGCAGCATAACCGTACATACCCACATTTTGATCCGTAGCTTTAATTCCTACAGATTCGCCATAAACACCCACATTTTCACCTGTAGCTGTTCCATTGGTGGTAGCATACATTCCATAATTTGTAAGCGTTCCACCATTCGCTTCACTATACATTCCGTAATTCACATTATCAGATCCTGTTATTGTTGAAAACACACCGTAATTAGTGTCCGCATTTTGCGCATACGCAAACATTCCATAATTTTTATTACTTCCTGTATTTGTTCCATACGCAAATCCTCCAGTCCCAACATTTTGAGCACCTGTCCCTTCGCTAGTCCCATCAACACCATAGTTACTTCCATTGGTACCATTAGAATATCCATACATTCCAGTTTGATTAGTTCCTGCTCCGTTTGCAACACCCTGCATTCCGTAATTTGTGCCTGTTGCATTAGCAGACTGACCATACACACCTCTATTCGTGCCAGAAATCGCTCCATCAGCAAATGATATTACACCAAAGTTAGCCAGAGCTGTACTACTATTTGCACTGGCTTCTATTCCTCTATTATTTCCAGTACCCGGAGTTTCTGCTACAGCTCTTACACCAATGTTAAAAGCCCCTTCACCAGTAGCTTTGAAAAACCCGCCATAATGATTTCCTGTTCCCGAACTCGTAGCCGTCCAATCTTTACGAGCCTCCCCAAAAACACCAAACTGACTATCAGAATTAGTTGGTTTAGAAAGCGTAAGACCTGACAACCCTTGATTTTCTGCCTCAGTAGCAGCCTCACCTCGGATTCCCAATCCAAAATTGTTTCCGTAAGCTAAACCAATCACTCCGCGACCTCCGTTTGAATTGGTATTGACTTCTCCTTTTACACCCACATTTTGCCAGTTATCTGCATTTTGACCAGTGCTATAGCCATTAACCGAAATAGAGTCTCCGACTACATGAAGTTTACCTATAGGAGAAATTGTTCCTATTCCAACATTCCCCAAGTAGAAAGCGGAAACTGTATTTGTATCCCAAACAGAAGCATTATGTAAATCAATAGTGTTAGAAGATGACAAGGAAAGACTTGTCCCAGATAAGCTCAAAGTTTGAATCTCATTGGAAGAATCTGTATCTAAATCATTTGAAATATGTGTGCTAATACTGGATGTATTTGTTGCAACTCCAGTCGTGTTAGTTGCTATACCCGCAGCGTTTGTGCTAATCGCAGTTCCATTGGTAGTTATTCCAGTAGTATTGGTAGATATATTACCCGTATTGGTTGTAATATTAGCCGTGTTCCCTGCTATGGATGTGCCATTTGTGGCGATACCTGAGGCATTTGTTGCTATACCAGATACGTTCGTTGAAATCCCAGTAGCATTCGTACCAATTGCAGTTCCATTGGTAGCTATTCCGGTAGTATTGGTAGATATGTTACCCGTATTGGTTGTAATATTAGTCGTGTTTCCTGCTATGGATGTGCCATTTGTAGCGATACCTGAGGCATTTGTTGTTATACCAGATGCGTTCGTTGAAATACCTGTAGCGTTTGTACTAATGGCAGTTCCGTTAGCAACTATTCCAGTAGTATTGGTA
>CAXMPG010000119.1:0-9978 GCA_964195485.1 uncultured Desulfobacterales bacterium | reverse complement strand
ATAACAATATGCCTAACCAAAACACGGGAAACCTTGATTCTACGGCAATAACCCCGTTAGATTATGAAGTTGAAGCGGGGCTTGGATTGTGCTTTGATTTAGAATATACCGATTTAGATAATGACCCGTTAGAATTTGTAGCGACTGGTGATATTTTTAATAGTTCAATTACAAATCCAGCAGCTACGGTAACTTCTCCCATAACTGGAATTGGTACCGTAACTGGAACCATTTGTTGGAATACCACGTGTGCGCAAGGTAGAGTAGCTCCATATGTGGTTAATGTGGTAGTTACAGATAGTAACTGTCCGCCATTACCATTACCTCAAGTACTTCTTATTTACGTTAGACCATTCGTTGGTCCTCAGCGTATTTACGGTGATAGCGTGGTTTGTGTAGACAATGTTCCAACGCAATTTACCACAGATACTTTACCAAACGTCACTTATAATTGGACCGTAACTGGAGGTGTTATAACCGCAGGTACTGGAACATCAACTATTTCTATATTATGGACTCCTGGACAAACTTCAGGCGTAATATCTGTTAATTCTACCAACCAAAATGGGTGTATTGATGGTCCTTTAACTAGAACCGTCATTTTATCAGATGTGGTATCTAGTGCTGGAAATGACCAAGCTACATGTCTTGGTATTCCCGTAACTATTGGTGGCTCACCTACTTCACAAGATTCAAATAACACTATTTTATGGAGTCCAGCGACAGGGCTAAACGACCCAACTTTAGCAAATCCTATCGCTACCCCATTAGTAACAACTACTTATGTAGTGAGCTTAACAAATTTAAGAGGCTGTGTTGGAACAGATAGTGTTACCGTTACCGTAAATCAACCTATTCCATCAGGAATTTTGAGTGACTATTTCTTATGTCCAGGGGATACCCTTCAAGTCAACGCGGCCGGGGCTACGTTTTTATGGGGACCAAATGTGTTTATTTCTAACATCAACATTGGTAATCCACAGATTTACCCACCAGCCAATCAGACCTATTCTTTGAATTATTTTGATGCTAATGGTTGTGAAGGTAACGATACATCCATAGTTACCGTAAACACTACGGTACCAACTGAAGCCGGACCAGATGCTCAAATTTGTAGTGGTGATTCTTTCACTTTGGGTGGAAATCCTACTGCGCCTTTTGGAACAACTTACAATTGGCAACCCACCACAAACATGAATAACAATACGTTTGCAAACCCTGGAATATTACCCACTTCCACCGCTACCTATGTAGTAACAACAAGCAACGATACCTGTACTGGAACGGATTCTATCACGGTGATTGTGATACCTACTCCAACATTAACGGTATCACCCGATACCTATGTTTGTGCAGGAGATACTACTCAAATTTCGGCCACCGGAATAGGTAGTTTTGCATGGAATAACAGTAGTACATTATCAGATACTACCAGTTCAAACCCATTCGCATTTCCAATTGTTCCAACATTTTACACGGTTACTTTAACCGATGGTACCGGTTGTGAGGCAGTTGATTCTGTTTTTGTAGACTTTAATCTTTTACCTACCGCTTCGGCAGGTGGAATTATTGCAGCATGTAAATTCTCCCCTACTCCAATTGGAGGAAGTCCTACTGGACCAATTGGCGCTACCTATTTATGGACTCCAGCTACCGGTTTAAATTTTAATGCTTTGGCAAACCCATTGGTTACCATAGATCAAGACGCTAGTTATATTGTGCAAGTAACAGATAGCTCAGGTTGTGTAGATTTCGATACCGTATTAGTAGAAGTATTTAGACTTAATGGGTTTTCCGATACTACAGTTTGTAATAACATAGAATTAGATTTAACCACACAAACTACGCACGGAGCGGCACCATTTACCTATCAATGGAGTAATGGAAATTTATTATCTGATTCTACTTCGAGCTCTCCAACTATTACTACTGGAAGTCAAGGTACTTTTACGGTAACGGTAACGGATGCTAATAACTGTAAGGATACCGTAAACTTCACTATTAATTTGTTAGCGGTAACGCAAGCAGAATTCACCTATGAAGTGGTACCTACATGTGAAGGTGTTGGCGTTAAAATAAACGATAACAGTACGGGAGCAACAAGCTATGATTGGCTTGTTAATGGGGAGTTAGTGAGTTCTGAAGCTAATCCTACTTTAATATTTGAATATGGCAGAGACGCTACCGTAATGCTAATCACCACTTCTTTAGACGGATGTATTGATACAGTAATTACTAGTATTGCCGGTCCTAAATTTGAAGATTTAGCAGCCATTGAAATCTCTAATGTATTTACACCTAACGATGATGGTGAAAACGATTATTTTACGGTAAACAGTAATGGAAATCTAGCAGATTGTATTGAGCTTACAGTATTTAACAGAGGTGGATTAGTGGTGTATCAATCTACTGGTGGAATTCATACTTGGGATGGCAGATCACCTACCGGAGTTAAGTATCCTGATGGCGTATATTTCTTTGTGTATAGCGTGAATGGCGTTGAATACCACGGACATGTTACATTATTGAGATAGGGTCCGTTTTCAAACATATAGCGCTTTCTTTTCATAAATTACAAATGCTTATGTTTATGAAATATTACTGCTAAGCATTCCATTTTGTGACTAGTAATCAATTTCAATTAAACCGTTTTTAAGATGATGGAGATATCCCCAGGCTATTTGAATTCTATTGCTTCGCAAATCATAATGATTAGCTCCTTGCTAAGTGGTTTTTCAATTGCTATAATTGCAAATTTATTGGTTTATAAATCAGATAATCAAACAACTAACTATATATTAAAAGCGACTACGATTGCTGCAGGGTCGTTTCTAATTTCTGTATTTTCCTTCACAAAAATAGTAATGGTTACCACCGAAGGATACCCTTTTGAATATGTGCAGAGTGATTTGGACATACCCAAAATCACTGGTTTTATTTCCTTTATTTTGGGATTGATTGGATTGACCGCAGTCATTGCATTATCGGGTTGGACAAAATCGAGAAAAACAGGCATTTTCACGACCATTATTGGAGCTATAACACTTTTGATGATACTAATTAACTTGTGACAAGATTACTAGTTTAGCTCCTAAAACGTAAAAGACTATTTCAAATACGCTCCAAACACTTTCCTAAACTTTTCCATTTTAGGCTGAATTACGTAAGAACAATACCCTTGTTTTGGATTGTTGCTATAATAATCTTGATGGTAATTCTCCGCTACCCAAAAAGTAGTTAAAGGTTCCAACTCCGTTACAATAGGATTGGGATATGCCTTTTCCTGATTAAGAGATTTAATAATTTTTTGAGCACTCAGTTTTTGGCTCTCCGTGGTATAAAAAATAGCCGAACGATATTGTGTTCCGTGGTCTGCTCCTTGATAATTTAACGTAGTGGGGTCATGCGTTTTAAAAAACACAGACAATAGTGTTTCAAAAGATACGATATTAGCATCATACACAATTCTAGCTACTTCTGCATGTCCGGTTTTGCCACTACTCACCTCTTTGTACGTTGGGTTTGCATAATCGCTACCCGGATAACCACTTTCTACCGATTTAACGCCTTTTAACTCTTGAAAAACAGCTTCTACACACCAAAAACACCCTGCCCCAAAAACAGCGGTTTGTAACTGAGGTTCGCTTTGAGAATATGAATTTTGAATACTAAACAGAATTACTAAAAGCGATAGACTGAAAACTTTCATAAGCTTGGTTTTTTTGTTGAAATTGATTGGTTCAAATATCCGATATATTAATCCAATAAAATTCACAGAAGTATCATAAAATCAACTTCGGGTACTATTAATTCTTTAGACCAAGTACACTCAAAACGCACGATTCAAATCGGATTTAATTAATCCACTCGATACTATTTATTATACGGTCAAAAGAATCGAGATATACATCCATCTCTTTAGTTTCTGTCGCTCGCGTCATGTTAAAAAATCTGGTCCATGAATGAAGAAAATGGAATAGGTACTGCCGCCTTGGCTAGAGTTACTTTGATGCGTATTCTATAGTTCGGTTTGTTAATTGGCTACCGCGTGATGCTATCGTTTACTAGAGCATTTTTTACTCCCATTCCATCTACCTATACCGCTCTTCAAAAATCCGATTATGATGTAAGTTATGCCCAACAATAAACCACCCTGTAATTCTAGGTGTAATAGGCAGTCCGCTAGCTACTCCCTCATAATCAAGAGCATCTTTATGAAATGATTTCATTAAAGAAATGGTGGAATTTCGAGCCGCTTCAAAATCATCACAAATTTCTTGAAGAGTCAAGTTCTCGGTGAAGTCGTTTTCAACATAAAAGTTCTCATCAAACCCAGGAAGTTTTAAAGGGTCCTTTCTGGCAATACTCAAGGCACGGAAAGCCAATATTCGCTCCACATCAATATCGTGTTGAAATAGTTGTTTAACCGTCCATTTTCCATCTGCATAGGCGTAACTCTCCCTATCTGCAGTAGTAGATTTCATTAATGCAATAGTTTCTTGTTTGGCGCTTTCAAGGACTGACAGTAAATCAACTTCCAGTAGGGGTTCAATGTATTGGGTATAGTATAATTTGGCATCTAAATTTTCTGGTTTACTAATCATCTCGATATTTTTCACCAAATTATTTATTCTTTTTGAACCAGCCCTTCTTTTTCTTCTTTTTAGATTTTTCGGCTTCCTTTTTCTTTTCCTTAACGACAGTCGTATTCTTCTTTTTAAATAGGTCTTTGAATTTGTCAATGGTGTTATCCGCTACAAAGTCAGGGCAGATCATTTCAGGCAACAATGCTTCTGGTAAAGGTTTGAAATCTTTCGAGTACACTGCATAATGGATCTTATTCGCTTCTAATTGCTGCAAGGTAATCGCAGTGATTGGTAAGGCTAAACGGCCTCCTGCGCCATTGGTTCCCGTATTAAAATGAATATCTCTATACGAAGCTCCTACTCGAGATACCAATACAATACTTGGATTAAATGATGCAAACCATGCATCCCCAAAATTTTGAGAAGTACCTGTTTTTCCTGCTAATGGAATTTGCAGTCCGTATGCACTCCTAATGGAAGTTCCCGTACCATGATTAATCGCCTTTTGCAACATAGCCGTCATCAATTGGCTTGTTCTTGGTTCTAATACCGGCTCTTTCTCTGATTTACTTTCATAAATTATTTGTCCATCGGGTGTTTTAATGCGCAGAATCGATTTTGGAGTGATTTTAAATCCTCCATTTGCAAAAGAGGCATATGCTACAGCTAATTCCTGTAAACTTGCATCAGCCGTACCTAAAGCCATAGCAGGACTGTGCACCAATTTAGACGAGAACCCTAGTTTACGCCATAAATAATCAACCTCATCAAAACCTACCTGAAACAATAAGTCAACCGTAGGAATATTCTTCGATTTCATCAAGGCGCCTGTGAGTGAAAAATCACCTCCTTCGGAATGATCGTAATTGGAGGGTTTCCAATTATCAAAATCGGTATATGTTTTTGCGGTGTTATCCAAATAATCACAAGGTGACATTCCCTTTTCTAAAGCGGCTGCATATAGAATAGGTTTAAAAGTTGAAGCCATTTGACGTTTCGCTAAAATTTGGTCGTATGGCTGGCTTCTAAAATCAATTCCACCCACCCAGGCTAAAATTTCTCCTGTTACAGGGTCAATGGCTAAAAACCCAGATTGTAAAGTGGTTAACGCTAATTTTATACTGTCTTCCACTGTAATAGAATCAGAATAAATACTGTCCCATGAAAATATTTCTTGCCTACGTCTAGCGGTGTTATCTAAACCCCCTGAAGTAATTATTTTCTGCACTTTTTTGTTTAATTGTTGCAATGATTTCCCAGATTCATATTGCTTACGCAAACGCTTTTGCATGGTGTTTAAATGCTTTTTCATCGCATTCATTGCATAGTTTTGAAGCTTAAAATCTAAGGTAGTTTCGACAATCAAGCCATCCGATCGGAAATTCCATTCTTTTCCGGTAGTCTGCTCCACCTCTTCCAGTATGCTTTTAAGCTCTTTTTTTACTTGAACTAAAAAATAATTTGCAGGTCCTTCCGATTGCAGGTTTGCGTAATCAAGCTGGATTTCTTCCACTTTTAAGGAATCGTACTCCGCTTGCTTTAAGTATTCATAGCGTACCATTTGGTGCAGCACTACATTTCTTCTTTTAAACGCGTGTGATGGATACAAACGTGGATTGTAATAGGTGTTTGCTTTCAACATCCCCACTAAAACAGCACCTTGAGTAATGGTTAATTCTTCCACTGGTTTATTGTAATACAAACTTGCCGCAGATTCAATTCCATACACGTTTTCACCAAACGGAATCGTGTTTAGGTATAAGGCTAATATTTCTTCTTTGTTATAAATAGATTCTAATCGGTAAGCTAAAAGGGCTTCTTTGGTTTTGTTCACCAACATCGTTAATGGACCAAATCTTTTACGGCCATACATATTTTTTAGCAGCTGTTGGGTGATGGTACTTCCCCCACCTGAACTCGCCTTATTCATCAAAATAGTTTTGAATAAAACACGCACTAAGCTTCTAGAATCTACGCCATCGTGTTCAAAATAACGCGCGTCTTCTGTGGCAACTAAAGCATTTACAACATAGATTGGAATTTGGTCGTACGTAATATTGGTTCTATTCTTAGCGAAGAATTTTCCAATTAGCTCCCCATCATTAGTTAATATCTGAGTGGCCGTTTGATTTCTAAAATCTTTGAGTTCTTTTTCACTATACAGATGTCCAAAAACTTCATAATTAACGGCTACCACAAACAAGGAAAACCCAGCGATAATCGCAATAATGATACTAACAAGTATGCGTATAGACTTCTTAATCATAAATCTGGTAGCAAATAGATTCTCTAACGATTCGAAAGTAAGTATATTTTATAAACTCCATTTTTAACGGTAAAAAAAGCATAAAACGCCATTCAGCCAATTAAAGGAGGAAGTTGAACGATTTTATTTACTAGCTAGATACTTAAAGAAATCGATCAACTCTTTGGTTTGGACTTCGGTTAACTTAGCATCAGAATGCGTAATTAAGTATGGAGGAAGTGGCATTTCACCTTCTTCTACCTCTTCTACCACCTCTCCTAATTTTTTTGCTTTTCGTTTATCCGTAAAAGTTCCCCATTCTGAAAAATTCAACTCATCTCTACCTTCATTAATATGGTCTTTTACCCACCAAGAAACGGGAGCTAAATTACTATACCAAGGATACTTAGATTCATTAGAATGACAATCATAGCAGGTTGTTTTTAACGTTTTAGCCACACTTTCTGGTGGATTTGTAACCGTAATAAAATCATTTCCCTGAACTACCTCCGGGTTGGTTTTATCAATTCTGAAAAATTGAATAACTACAAATAACACGACTACTCCAATACCTATTTTCTTTATCATAACTCTATTTTTATGGTCTTACGCGAATTTATAAAAACTTGGAAACTTGGTTCACCGCTTTCATCGTATCATTAGGTAATTCCTTTTCCTTAAAAGGATGCATCCCACCAAAAGAATGATTTGCATTAGGTAAAACGCAAAGGATTGTATTCAAACCCAACGAAGCTAAGTTTTCGGCTTCTCTCAACGAAACTGTCTCATCACTTTGTGCATGAATAATTAAATACGGTTGCTTTATTTTGGTCACCACCTCACTTATAGTAAATCGCTCCTCATTCGCAAGAAAGTCTTCCGCAAGCTCATAATACAGTGGCATATTTTGATTCGTTCTTCCATTAACGGAATACGCCACTCCCGCTTTTTTCCAATGTGCTAGTTCCTCATCCGAAAACCGTTGCAAAGTACCAACACCCGATAAAGTGACTATTTTCTTAACGCGATCATCTTCACTAGCCGTAACCATTGCGATAGCTCCGCCCCTGCTATGTGCCAAGATATTTAATTGGTTTAAATCTATTTTACTGGATAAAGAATGCTCTTCAAACAACCAATTAATCACATCTTGAACATCTTGAGATTCTTTAGAAAAAGTATTATGACCAAAGGCCTCTAAATCTGCAAAATCAAAAGGTTGACTAGGAGTGGTGCCGTTATGTGAGAAATTTAATCGAAGTACAGCAAATCCTCTTTTAGAGAGCTCTTTAGCCATCATTGGCCATTGCCCCCAATCCTTAAACCCCTTAAAACCATGTAAGAAAATAATTAAAGGGGCGGGTTCATTTAACTCCGGAAAGTCAATATCAAATGTTAAGGGTAAGCCAGCGCTTCCTTTAATTTCGTATGAATTCATTTGCTAAATTAATTGGTTACAAAAACCAAGTGAGGTTTCCGTGAATGATTAGGATTCATTTAAAATAAACGTAAGATACGTTATTTCAGAAGATGTGAAATTGACGTTCTCTAGTTTTCGCAGCTTGATGCTCCACCACAACCACAATCTACACCTTGCTTCTTAAGGTGTGGATTTTGACTGGCACAAGTACCCGCAAATTCACCATCTTTTTTTGATAATATCTTAATCCCTAAACCTGCAAAGGCTAGCGCCATTAAAGATATTGTTAGAAGTATCATTTTTATAATCATGGTGCAAAGATAGTGCTTTCTGTAATTAGAAATGTATGATTTGTTACATATTGAACACCTTCTATTTTACTTCTTATTTTCATTTAATTTATCCTTATTTTTGGCGCAAATTCAAGGTAATATGGACAACAGACTGAAAGCTTTTGAGCGATTATTAAACATCATGGACGAACTGAGAAGTCAATGTCCGTGGGATATGAAACAAACCCTTGAGAGTCTGAGATATCTTACCATTGAAGAAACTTACGAACTATCAGATGCTATCCTTGAAAAGGATTACGAAGAGCTAAAAGGGGAAATTGGCGACTTAATGCTACACCTCGTTTTTTACAGCAAAATTGCATCGGAGCAAAACCACTTTGATATTACAGATGTGCTAAACGGAGTTTGTGAAAAATTGGTTAGAAGACATCCACATATTTACGGTGATGTTTCCGTAAAAGATGAGGAAGAAGTAAAACGAAATTGGGAGAAAATTAAACTAAAGGAGAAAGGACGAAAAACCGTTCTTCAAGGAGTTCCAAAATCGTTACCAGCCATGGTAAAAGCCAATAGAATTCAAGACAAAGTTAAAGGTGTTGGGTTTGATTGGGAGCATGACCATCAAGTATGGGATAAAGTAAAAGAAGAGTTAACCGAATTAGAAGTGGAAGTTAATTCTGGTGCTTCTCATGAAAAAATTGAAGGCGAATTTGGCGATGTTTTATTCTCGTTAATCAATTACGCAAGACACATCAAAGTCAACCCTGAAGATGCCCTAGAACGCACCAATAAAAAGTTTATTAAGCGCTTTAATTACTTAGAGCAAAAGAGTAAAGACTTGGGTAAAAACCTAGACCAAATGACGCTAGCGGAGATGGATATTTATTGGGAAGAAGCGAAGAAATTATAACAAAAAAAGGGCCCATCTTAACGAAGGACCCTTTTTAATCATTCGTTTTATTAGTGTTTCATTACGCGTTTTATTAGCGAGTTATTCTCCGTTTTTACTTCAATTAAGTAAACTCCAGTAGCAAAATCACTTAAATCAATAACCTGATTTTTTTGACCTTGAACATCCTTCTTTGCTAAAACTAATTCACCCAAAACATCTCGTACATTAATGGTGATTATTTCATTTTGTAAATCACCTAAGTCAAGGGTAAATACCCCAGCACTTGGGTTCGGGTAAACGCGAATATCATCTACTGAAAATTCTTCCATTCCATTTACAAACTTCACTTCTAGATTGAACGTACAATTATCATTATTACCACATTCATCTGTTGCGGTTATGGTAACGGAAGTATTTCCCAAATTCAAAACAGTACCAACGGCAGGCACTTGCGTAAACGTAATATTTCCTGTGGAGGAGCAATTGTCGCTTGCGCTTGCCATTCCCGTATAATCTATCATTGACGCATTAGACCCATTAGT
>CAXMPG010000118.1:0-11921 GCA_964195485.1 uncultured Desulfobacterales bacterium | reverse complement strand
ATTTGATTCGGGTCTAACTCCCCAGCAGGAACTAATTCCTCTACTTCAGCAACGGTAATTTTACCAGCCATAGCCATTAATGGATTGAAGTTTCTAGCGGTTCCTTTAAAGATGAGGTTCCCTGCTTCGTCTCCTTTCCACGCTTTTACGAATGCAAAATCAGCGGTAAGTGCCGTTTCTAAAATGTGCATTTTCCCGTTGTATTCTCTTACTTCTTTCCCTTCGGCTACTTCAGTACCATAACCAGCAGGAGTATAAAATGCCGGAATACCGGCTCCACCAGCTCTACATCTTTCGGCTAAAGAGCCTTGAGGAATTAAATCAACTTCTAATTCACCACTTAACATTTGACGTTCAAATTCATCGTTCTCACCTACATATGAGGCAATCATTTTACGAATTTGTTTGGTTTGTAACAAAAAACCCAATCCGAAATCATCTACTCCAGCATTATTTGAAATACATACTAAGTCGTTGATTTTAGAATCAACTACCGCTTGAATAGCATTTTCAGGGATTCCACATAAGCCAAAACCACCAAACATCATGGTCATGCCACTCTCTATACCTTGTACAGCTTCTTGTGCGTTTGCTACAACTTTGTTAATCATGTCAAATTATTTTAAATTTCGGTTACCAAACAATATCACCTTCCGAGGTATTTCCACCATCAAAATTATTTTGTGTATTTGCTTTTTCACAATCTAATTCCATTGGATAATTCAATGGCTTCTCAAAAGGTTGTTTCGATAGATTAAGTGTAGAATCTGCCCATGCTTTTTTCATGTAATAACCCCAAATTGGAAGTGCGGTATTAGCGCCTTGCCCTTTTGAAGTATACATAAACCGAACAGCACGATCTTCTGCTCCTACCCAAACTCCGGTAACTAAATCGGGGGTTAAACCCATAAACCAACCATCAGAGTTATTTTGTGTGGTTCCTGTTTTACCCGCTATTGGGTATGTTCTTGGAAAACCATCATATTCTCTTGTGGGAGAGTCGTAGAATATTCGCATTCCAGTACCCGTTTTGGTCATTGTTCCCCAACGTTCTTCTTTTTTACCAATGTACGGACCTCTTGCACCGTGAACTACGCCTTCCATTAAACTTAACATGGTGTAGGCATTTTCTTCACTCATAGCCTCTCTACTCTCGGCTACGAAATCGGCAATTACCGCTCCGTTTTTATCTTCTATTCTGGAAATAAATGTGGGCTCATGCCAAATTCCTTTACCAGGAAAAGTAGCTAATGCGCCTACCATTTCGAATAAAGAAATATCTGCTACTCCAAGTGCTAATGCGGGTACTGTATCTAATCTACCAGTAACTCCCATTCTTCTTGCGTATTCAATGACAGCGGCAGGACCATATTGTTTCATTACCCAAGCTGTAATAGTATTCATAGAGTTGGCTAAACCATATTTTAAGGTAACCATATCTCCAGATTTTCCATCACTATTTTTCGGGGTCCAATCTTGCTGTAAACCGTATTCCCCTTTATGGAATGTGGTTGGGATATTTGGGACTTGGTAACATGGTGAAAGTCCGTTTTGAATAGCTAATGCATACACAAAAGGCTTAAAAGTAGAACCTACTTGTCGCTTTCCTTGTTTAACGTGATCGTACTTAAAATACTTATAATTGATACCTCCAACCCACGCTTTAATTTCACCGGTATGTGGATCAACACTCATTAAACCACTTTGTAAAAATGCTTTGTAATAACGGATAGAATCCATTGGAGATAAGGTAGTGTCTATCTCGCCTTGCCAAGAGAAAACTTCCATTTTGGTAGGTGTATCAAAAATAATATCGATGGAATCGGCACTATATCTATGGGATTGATGTTGGCAATCAGGGGCACTACATAACCAAATATCTTGGTCATCAACGTGAGCCTCTTTTACATAATCACCTCTTCTACCACAGTTGGAACATTGCTTTCCGATCATGATTAAATACCGCGCAGAACGTTTTTTAGAGCTGTTTAGAATCCGGTTGATTTGCTCTTTTTTTAAGTCGTTACTGAATGGAGGGTTTCTCCATTTTTTGTTATTCTTGTCAAAATCTTTTTGGAGCTCTGTCCCTAAATGCTCGGCCACCGCGTACTCCGCATACGATTGTAATTTTGAATTTATTGTGGTGTAAATTTTTAATCCGTCTTCATACAGATTATACGGAGTTCCGTCAGGTTTACTGTAAATATAATTGCCTTTATCATCTTTAGAAGAAAGGAGCTTTTTCATTTCCTTTTTTAAAGTGGCTCTAAAATATGGCGCTTGCCCATCTACGTGGGTCATGGTCGTATAATTAGAGGTTAAAGGAAGAACTTTTAAAGAGTCTTTTTGTTCAGTGGTGATGTAACCGTTTTTAGCCATTTGACCGTACACGGTGTTTCTACGCCAAAAAGTACGTTCTCTTTTTTCTTCTGAACCTACGGGATTGTAGTAGGTTGGATTTTTGAGTATTCCTACTAAAATGGCGCACTCATCTATACCTAAATCTTTTGCCGGTTTAGCGAAATATATTTGTGCGGCTGATTCAATTCCTTTCGCATTATGATTGAAATCAAATTTATTTAGGTACATAGTAATAATCTCATGTTTAGTATATTGCCTTTCTAACTTAACGGCAATTACCCACTCCATGAGTTTGTATTTAACTCTTTCAATTTTGGTCATTGCTCTACCAGAGAACAATAGTTTGGCTAATTGTTGAGATATTGTACTTGCACCACCTCGTGTACCTAATGCGATAATGGCGGTTGACAAACGTTTAATGTCAATTCCGGAGTGACTGTAAAAACGTTCATCTTCGGTATTGATTAAAGCGCCAACAAGAGTGTCGGGTAATCCTTCAAACGGAATATAGGTCCTATTTTCAATATAGAACTTTCCTAAAACTTCCAGGTCTGAGGAATAGATATCGGTAGCTAAAACGCTATTTGGGTTTTCTAACTCTTCAAAGGTTGGAAGTTCCCAAATTAAACCACTAGAAAGCATCCAAAAAAACACAACAGTTGCAGAAATACCGCCTAAAAACAAAGCCCACATCCAAAGGAGCAGTTTGGTGAATTTAGGTTTTTCTACTTTTTTAGTCATGTCGTAAAATTATGATTTTATTCTTTTTAAAATAACCCCTAAATTCTGGATATGAGGCAAGTTATCATGACGCATACCATGTTTTATCTTCAAAGAATATTCGCCTTCTTTAGTAAACTTAAAGCTTCTATGAATTAGAATTGGGGTATCAATTAAATCGCCTAATCCATTACCAACCCATCTCCCATCAGGGTAGGCCATAGGGCAGTTTATAGAATCTAAATGTGTGAAGCCATCAGGCTCGGTGGTTTCAATAAATAACCATAAGTTTTGGTAGGCAAAATCTGGGGTGATTCGCACATCAAAAATCAAATTATATTTATTGGAGGTATCAGGAGCCGTAAAAGTAAATTCAACCGGTTTTTTATAATCCCACCCGGTAACTTCTACTTCTTGAAGGTGCTCGAAAACCACATCATTGTCACATGATGTGGTTCCGAACATCAAAAATATTCCTGCTATGAAAACAACTATTGGTTTCATTCTTTGGTTTCGCCCGAATTGGTTGGATTTTGGTCCGGTTTTTTTCGAGACTGGTTGTTTTTATTTCTATTGTTTCTGTTTGGTCTTGGTTTTTTATCTCCTTCGCTTTTTGGGGGATTATTCCCTGGTTTACGATTTTGATCTGTGCCTTTTTGACCTTCCTTATCGTCTGTATTTTTATTCCCGTTTTGCTTGTTTTGCGGACGGTTGTTTCCAGAACGTTTTTTTGGACGATTCGTATCTTTAGAATCGGTTTTTTGACCATCGTTGGTCTTCGAACCTTCTTGTGAACTGTTTTGCGGCTTTTTTCTTCGTTTATTTTTCCCTTTACGACTTTTACTTTTCGTATCGAAACGTGTTAAACTATCTTGACCTACTACATTACCAAAATCTGGTTCTGCTTCCACTTCTTCGGTATACGATGCGAAATCTTCTAATTCATCCGGTAACTCATCGTTTTTGTTCAAGGCAATAATTTCATGCACTCGATCAATTGGAAGAACTACCATTTTGTTGCTTTCGCCTAGGTAACTATACCACATTAAACCTTTAAAAATATCGGTTTTAAAACAGTATGCTTTTCCTTTTTCCGTTCTAAGTTTTATGTCGCTACTCGGAAAGCCTTTAATGGCATCTAAATAACTATCTAACTCAAAATTTAAGCAACATTTTAGTTTACCACATTGCCCCGCTAATTTTTGCGGATTTATGGATAATTGTTGGTAACGTGCCGCATTGGTAGATACCGAACGGAAATCTGTTAACCATGTCGAACAGCATAATTCACGGCCACAAGAACCAATACCACCTAGGCGACCAGCCTCTTGACGTGAACCAATTTGGCGCATTTCAACGCGGACTTTAAACTGATCCGCTAAATGACGAATTAATTCTCTGAAATCAACACGTTCATCTGCCGTGTAATAGAATGTAGCCTTAGTACCATCTGCTTGGTACTCTACATCCGAAATTTTCATATTTAACTTCAGTTCTGTAGCAATATGTCTGGCTTTGAGCATTGTTGGGCCTTCAAGTGTCATGGTTTTCTGCCATATCTCTATCTCTGCCTGATTTGGCTTTCGCACTATATTCAGAATCTCCTTTGAATCGGTTGGATATTTTTTTATCCGCATTCTCCGCTTCACTAGTTCTCCAAGCATACTTACGATGCCAATATCATACCCTGAAGAAGATTCCAGTACTACTGGTTCTCCAGGATGAATATCAAGTTTATTTTTATTTCTTAAAAACTCCTTACGGGTGTTTTTAAACTTAATCTCAACAAGGTCGAAGTTGTTATATCGTGAGGGTTCCATGCCGTTTAACCAGCTAAATACGTTCAACTTATCACATCCTGATGTTGAACAAGAACCACTCGATTTACAACCGCCAGAAACACTACTCGAATCAGAACTGGTACTACAACTTGTACAACCCATTTTCTTTTTTGTTTACATCAAGTTCAAATTTGAACCCCATGCCTAGTAAATATTTCTATAACTAGCAAAGGAACGAATTTTATTGAATTTATTGTTATCAAGCAGTGGCTTTTTGGGGTCTGAAAAATGTACGGGATTATTACCTGTTCTATTTCTCTTCAATGGCTTTATTAGTAACAATGTACGGGAAATGTGGAAAATTATATGATACCCAAAATGATTCGCTATAAGGGCTTCAATATAAGCGGAATTAGGAAGAGGTAAAAACGATTTTATACTGGTTGTAGCTTTCCCGTATTTCGAATACTGAGGGAGCTTCTTTAAATATACCAATTGGTATATTTTAGTATATTTGCATTTTTATGGCTACAAAAGCAGAAATAACATCCGATTATATTATTAAAACAGTAGCGCCTGTGTTTAATAAAAAGGGATATTCTGGTACGAGCTTAGTGGATATTACTAAAGCTACCGGATTAACAAAAGGCGCTATATATGGGAACTTTAGGGATAAGAATGAATTAGCCGTGAAAGCATTTGTGCATAACATTAATGTTATTGCAGCAAGAATTGAATCGGCTGTTATGGCGCATCAAACTAGTTTGGGAAAGCTATTTGCCATTTCTGCATTTTATAAAAACTATTACGATTTCACCTTTGAAAATGGCGGGTGTCCAATACTGAATGTCGGGATTGACGCCAACCACCAGAATCCTGATTTAATGGGAAAGGTCAAAAAAGCCATCACTAACCTTCAAAACAATATTGCGGATATTATTGACGCTGGAATTCAAAATGGAGAGATAAAACTAAATGTTTCAGGCCAAGAGTACGCACGTAGAATTTTCTCCATGGTAGAAGGTGGTATTTTCATGTCGACCATGCTTCAAGATAGAAAGTACATGGAAGATTTAACCACCGCTATCGACAATTTGATAGTGCGAGAATTAAAGAAATAATTTTTTTGAATTAAAATATACCAATTGGTATAAACCTATGGTAAGAGTAATTAAACAGTATTATAAAACACTTTCAGCTGTAAGTCCAAAGTTAGCGGCAAACTCTGCTTTTGAGCTTTTCAAAAAAGTAAGAAAGAAAGATATACGCGACCAAGAAAAGCCGTTTTATACCGAAGCTAGACACAAAAACTTGGTTATTGATGGCGAAGAAATCCATAGTTATGAATTCGGGAATCCGAATGATGACATTGTGGTTCTATTACATGGATGGGATTCTAACGTGGGTTGTATGTATCAATTTGTAGCGCCTTTGCTAGCTAAAAATAAGTATGTAGTGAGCTTTAATTTACCGGGTCATGCGTTTTACGAATCATCTAAAACCAATTTGTTTGAAGCTAAAGAAACGTTTAAAAAGTACATGGGTCATCTTCCAAAAGGAAGAAATATTTCTATTATTTCTCATTCTTTTGGTTCGGCTGTAACTGGGTATGGACTTTCAGAACTGGATATTGAAATTGAGGAGTTGGTGTTTTTAACGACCCCTAATAAAATCATGGACATCTTTTATGACTACCAAAGAATGATTGGGTTAAATGATAAGTCGTTTGCTATTTTATTGGCTAAAGTGGATAAGGTTTTAGGTGAAAATTTAATGGATTTGAATATTGAGAATAAATTGGAATTAGCGCATTTTGAACAGCTGTACTTATTTCATGACAAGCATGATAAAGTGTTGCCGTACCAAAATTCCGTAGCTATTAATGCGAAAATTGAGAGGGCTACATTATACACCTTTGAAAAAATTGGACATTACCGTATGCTATGGAATGATGCGCTTATAAACAAAGTAATGGAAGTGGTTAAATAGCCTATGAAGCCAGATCTATTTTCGTCTCATTTGTTTTATCTCGCTCCATTCTAATCCACCAATTAGTGCAATATAAAGCAACATAAGTCCGGTATTTGCTGCGTATTTTATTAATCCCGGTTCCAGTAAAATCAAAGTACTGGCATACCAAACCAAAACGGCTAATAGCGCATATCCAAGTATTTTAGGAATGTGATACGGAATGGGGTAGAATTTGTTACCGAGTAAATAACTTAAAACTGCCATAACTCCGTAGGAAGCAAAAGTGGTCCAAGCCGCTCCTGCATAACCCATTTTTGGAATTAAATACATGTTTAGCGATACCGTAATAACGGCTCCAACTACGGCCAAAATAGCTCCGTAAATTGTTTTGTGCGTTAGCTTGTACCAAACGGATAAATTGTAAATCCAACCTAAGAAAATATTGGCTATAAGAAGGATTGGAACAATACTTAACCCAACCCAGTAGGCTTCACTACGGATAAGTTGTTTGATGATATCCATGTAGAGCATAACGCCTAAAAAGAGCATACTCACTATGATGGTGTACCATTTCATGACATCCGCATATACTTTTCTACTGCCTCCTTCGCGGTCTTGTGCAAAGAAAAACGGTTCAGCAGCATACCTAAAGGCTTGGGTGAATAGCGTGATGAGGATGGCGAGTTTGTAGACTGCGCCATAAATTCCTACTTGCGCTAAAGCGGCTTCTGTTCCTAAAGTGGGTTCTAAAATTATGCGGATTAATCGTCTATCTAAAGTTTCATTTATTATTCCTGCAAAGCCTGCGATAACCAGCGGAGAAGAATAGATTAATAAGGCTTTGAGTAATTTGTAATTTACCTCGGTTGTGAGGTGTTTGTACATGGGTGAGACGAGTAAGAATTTCACAATGGCCTGAATCATATTGGCAATAAACACATACCCTACACCAATAGAGGGGTCATAAACCATATCGGTTATCGCATTGCCGCCATCTGCGTAAACCGACATACAATACAACACGAAAAAGAGATTTAAACCAATGTTAGTACCGATGCTTATGAAGTTAATAATAGCAAATTTAGCGGCTTTTTCTTCTTTTCTGAGTTGGGCTAATGGAATAACGGAAAGAGCATCAAAACCAATGGTAAATCCCATCCAAAGTACATATTCTGGATTATTTTCGTATAAAATGCCTTCTGCTAAGACATCCGTAAAAAAGTTAATACCTAAAAGGAAAAGTATGGAAGAAAGAAACACAAAGAACAAGGAGGTTTTAAAAACTTCATCGGATGAATATTCGTCTTTATTAGAGAAACGAAAAAACGCGGTTTCCATACCCCATGGTAAAACCACGGCCACAAAAGCTACAAGCGCATACACATCATTAATTACTCCGTATTCTGCCGGAATAAATATAGCAGTATAGATTGGAAAAAGAAGGTAATTTAAAAACCTGCCCAATATGCTTGGTAAGCCGTAAATGGCTGTTTGACCTGCAAGTTTTTTTAGTTTACTCATTTATTAATTTGATTTCCATAGTATTTCTACGTGGGGCGAAAAGTAAGCATAACTGATTAGGAATCTCAAATATTGTAATTAGAGTTTTTAAGATTGAAAAGTGAGTTAGGTTTTAAGAAAGGTTAACAGGAATTATATCACATCTTCCATATAAAATGAAGGTGCGCCTTTTGGCATAGTCTCTTCTTTATAGACCCCTCCGTTCCGTAATATTTGAAATTGGTAATTTCCGCTTCCTGAGATAATTTCTATTTCTAAACGGACTGTTCTACCCCCTTCGAATTCTGGCAAATCTTCTGAAGACCAATTATATGTGTTTATTGGGCCAACGGTTTTTGTGCTGCCATTTTGTAAGAGATAACTCATTCTATATACCGGAGTTTCGTTATCCAGATTTAGAATTTGGTACTTAACGGTCCATGTATCATCCACATCTTTAGTACAACTATGGAGAGAGAAAACAAACAGGAATGAAATTGCCAATAGAATTTTATTCATTTGGCTAAGATAATGTAACAAGCAATTGCTACAAATCTTATTTTTGAACCATGAGTTTATCGGTACAAACAGACGCACATTTTATGAAATTAGCGCTAGCAGAAGCGCAAAAAGCATTTGATGCGAATGAGGTTCCGGTTGGGGCGGTGATTGTGAGTAATGGGCAAGTAATTGCTAGAGCGCATAATTTCACGGAACGTTTGAATGATGTTACGGCTCATGCAGAAATGCAGGCTTTTACTGCTGCAGCAGAAGCATTGGGTGGAAAATACTTATGGGATTGTACTTTGTATGTAACCCTAGAGCCTTGTGTGATGTGTGCAGGGGCTTCGTTTTGGACACAAATTAGCCGAATTGTTTATGGCGCTACAGATGAAAAACGAGGATTTAATAAAATAAAGACATCGCTACTTCACCCCAAAACAGTCATTGAAGGGGGGCTAATGGCAGAAGATAGTTCTGTGCTTTTAAAGAAGTTTTTTAAGAGAATGCGGTAAGAGTTGTCTGGTTTTCTTACTGGATGGTTACCCCACCAATTAGAATCGACTTCATGGCACGTATTAGTTTTAAAACTTAACTCCCAAATACTTTTTTCAAAAGGTCGGTTACTCTTTCTGTAGGGTTTTCTCTTATGGCTAATTCTTCTTTTGCAATTTGAATGAATAAACCATCAATGGCTTTATTGGTTACATAGTCATCAAGATCGGGATTTACTTTAGTCACAAAGGGAGTTTTATTGTAGGTAGTAAACATTTGGTTCCAGTATTTGGTAGCACCAACTTTGTCTAGTGAAGCTTTTACTGTTGGCTTAAATTTTTCAATCAATGCTGCACGGGTAGATTTCTCTAAGTATTTGGTAGCGGCATCCTTTTCGCCTTTTAGAATGCTCATCGCATCCGTTAAGGTCATATTTTTAATGGCGGCAATAAAAATATCTTTTGCATCAATTACCGCATCTTCTGCCGCTCTGTTTAAGGATTCAATAGCTTCATCTACCATTTTTCCCTGACCAAAAGAACGTAGTTTACTCTCCACTTGTTTTACTTCTTGGGGAAAAGGAATTTTTATTTCTGGGTCTTTGAAATAGCCATCTGGTTTTGATAGTTGATCTACTCCTTTTTCAACTCCTATACGCAAGGCTTCTTTTAAACCACGAACTATTTCGTCTTCACTTAAATTGGTACTTGCAGTGGTTTTAACAATTTTATCTTCTGCTGCTTTTCTTAAGCTGTTGAAGGTTTGTGCACTACTTGTTAAGGCTACAAAAACGATAATAATTGTAAATATTTCTCTCATGATTTGATTTTATTTATTCGAGAGCCCAAATTACAATATCTGTACCAATAGATAATGATGGAAGAATTAAATATACTTGTGTTGACTATTGGAAGAAGCTAGTGTTGACCGCAAGACATTTGAAGGTAATAAATCTAGAGGTTTCAAAGGAGAGGTCTTCACATCTTTTATTTATATACTTACCTTCTCAATCTCTAGCAATTCGCCAAATTTAGTAGGTTATATATGCTAGGGTGAAAGAGTTCATTTTATTCTGCCGTGTAAACAATTTCTAAGAGGAACTTAGTATAGGTACAAAACCGTAGAAACCCTACTGGGTCAATAATAGCGAATAATACATAAAGGTGGCGATTAGGTCATTCATGATTAGCTTTTATTCCTTTTTGATTATTGTAAATTGGTTTGAAAATTAACTCTAATTATGTGTTTGATAGACCCATTAAGAATAAATGGTTTTCATCTGAATCATAGTGGCAATACTCAAGGCTCTTGTTTTTGCTTCTCTAGCGTTATCTCCTTCAAAAAGTTCATCTACTGTTTTATCAAACAATGCTAACCATGTGGTAAACATTGACTTTTCGAACTTAAATTTACTATGTAATATTTTATGCACCATCATTGGGTTTCCGCTGTAACCCGGTTTATGAAAAATAATGGCTTCCCAGAAATCATACATTTTTGGCAAATGTGATTCCCAGTCTAGTTTAGCAACACCGTTAAACATATGATCCAATTCTTTGTCTTCTTGCACGTAATCATAGAAGGTGTGAACCATTAAAATAACGTCTTCTCTAGTAGCGATGTCTTTTTTCATTTTCGTTTTTATTGTCTTCGCGTTTGCTTTTGTTTCAGTAAAACATAGGTTTGGCGAGCAATTTCTAACTCTTCGTTGGTTGGTGTAATTAGAATTTTAACTTTTGAATCGGAGGTGTTAATTTCTCTAATTCCTTTTTTACGTATGTTATTTTCTGCTACATCTATAGTAATACCTAGGTGGCTCATTTCATGGCAAACCATTTCCCGTACCATAGCACTATTTTCACCTACTCCAGCGGTAAAAACAATAGCATCAATAGGTCCAATAGCGGCAATATAAGCGCCAATGTACTTCTTGATTCTATACGTGTAAACATCCATAGCTAACTGCGCTAATTCATCGCCTTCAGCAGCACGCTCGCTTACCGCACGTAAATCATTATCGCCCGAAAGGCCTTTCATTCCGCTTTCCTTATTCAAGAGGTTTTTAACTTTTTCAATAGAATAGCCTTTTTCTTCTTCTAAATAAAAAATAACGCCTGGGTCAATATCACCTACACGCGTTCCCATTACTAATCCGGCAAGAGGAGTCATTCCTAGCGTAGTATCAATAGACTTACCGTTTTTAATGGCCGTCATACTTGCCCCGTTTCCGATGTGAATAGTAATAAGATTAACCTGATCTAACGTAATTTTCAAGTAGTCAGCACTCGCTTTTGTCACGTAACGATGAGAAGTGCCATGAAACCCATAAACACGAATACCGTAATCATCATACAAATATTGAGGAATGGCGTAATGATAGGCTTTTGGTGGAAGAGTATGATGAAAAGCGGTGTCAAAAACAGCCACTTGTTTCGCTGTTGGGAACACGTTTTCGGCTACTTCGATACCTTCTAAATTGGCAGGATTGTGTAGCGGAGCCAGACCAAAAAGCGCTTTAATCTTGTCTTTTACAGCCGTATTAATAATCGTAGTTTTTTGAAATGCTTCGCCTCCATGAACTACTCTATGGCC
>CAXMPG010000117.1:0-17829 GCA_964195485.1 uncultured Desulfobacterales bacterium | reverse complement strand
AATCTCCAAAATCTGTAAATGAAATATGACGAACCGCATCTAACTGTGGCATTGTTTCATGAATATCAGACAGTAAGCTCATTGCCTTTTCTATTTTTTCAGGAGTAGTATCATACGTTAATCCTAAACTCATAGCCACTTTTCGAGTAGGTTCAAGCGTTACATTTTCTACCAAGCCACCAATAAATTTGGAGTTAGGAATAGTAACTATTCTACCCTCCAAAGTTTGTAAACGCGTACTTCTAAGTCCAATTTCGGTAACCGTTCCATCAAAACCAGAAATTTTTATACGATCAGTAATTCTAAATGGTTTATCCGTGAAAACAGTAAACCCTCCAAAAATATTCGCTATGGAATCTTTTGCAGCCATAGCAAACGCCAAACCACCAATTCCCATACCTGCGATGATGGCACTCACATTATAACCGGCATTATTTAACGCAACAATAATTCCTAATATCCAAAGAAAGCTTTTGGTACCCTTTTGAATAATGGGCAACAATTGATCATCAAAATCACTTTCTGTATTTGCCGCCAATGGAACAAGATACTTACTAATAAAGGCATCAATTAATCTAACCAGTAACCAGGTAACTCCTATGGAAACAATGAAGAAGTACACAGAGCCAATCAAAGAATCTATTTCTTCGCTAAAACGCAGCCTTTCTAAACCGTACCAACTGGATAAAATAGCCACTATAAAAACCGAAGGCTCTTTACTTGCTTGTAATAAAAGGTCATCGATATTGGATGCCGTTTTTTGCGTAAAAGAAGTCGCAACCCTATTTAAAAACCAGTAAAAAATTCGCGCAATAATAATGGCTCCAAAAATGATAATTAAGCTAATCGCCCAATTCCCTATGGTATTATTATAAAATTCTCTTGAGAAAAAATCGGTAAATCCATTCATACACTAACTATTAATCCAATTCTGTAATATTAAACTTCCTTTATCAGTCATTATTGATTCTGGATGAAACTGTACACCATATAAGGGCAGTTTATTATGTTTTACCGCCATTACTACGTTATCATCATCCACAGCTAAACAGCGTAAAGAACTGGGCAAGTTTTGCAATCCAATACCCCATGAATGGTATAAGCCAACGGTTTCCGCAGTATTTAAACTTTTAAAAAGGGATTGATGGTCTGTAATTTCTATCTGCTTTGATTCCCCATGTCGTACCGGTTCAAAATTTTCTAATTCCCCTCCAAAAAACGCTACTAAAGCCTGAAATCCCAGACAAACACCTAACATTGGTTTCGTTTTATGATACCTTTCAATTACCTCCATCATCTTTCCAGCCTCCTCAGGAAGCGCAGGACCGGGAGAAAAAATAATTTTATCAAACGATGCAACATACGCTATACTAAAATCGTCATTACGACATACAACCAATTCAGACACTAATGGTTCAATAGCATGAACCAAATTATAAGTAAAAGAATCGTAGTTGTCAACTAGTAAAATTCGCATTACACAAAAGAAAACAATCTTTCGGCACAACAAATATGAAAAAGCCAATAGTTTAAAATTTGTTAACGAATATTTAATTTTTTTTGAGTTAAACATTAAGAAGTAATTTAGCATCGCCTAACACAAACCAAAACAATTTCACTTATGAAATCTTTATTCACACTCCTCATTAGTTTACTGGCATCCAGTATTACTTTTGCCTCAGGCCCATCAAATAGTTCTGCTTATTTTATTTGTCACTTCAACGAGACCGTAACCAGTTCTGAGTTAAATGAGTTAAAACAACAAGGATTTCAAGTCTTTGAAAAAGACAGCACCTCTAATGTTGTTTATGTAAAAGCAAAAAAATCAAACTCTATGTTTAGTGAGCAATTGAAGGATAAAATGAAAGAACTCATCATGGTAGATCAGAATGGAAACAAAATTTACATGGTTGAAACCGTTAGAGAAGATTCACCAGAGTTCTTGAAATTATTCTTTAATTTCATATAAAACAACCCAATAATATTTGAAAAGCGACTATTAAGTCGCTTTTTTTATGCCTTATTACTTCCTGTTAAACCCCAGTAACAGCTCCAAAATCATTTAGTAGCCAAGTATTAATTTTACTCGAATAATTATTTTTTATACATATTTACCGTTTAACATAGTTATAAAACCACTAATCACAATAACACAAAAATAAATACTACTATGTTTTGCATAGTACCTTCCTTTAACCATATATTTGCATAACCAATTATTAGTTATAACAAAATACTATATGAAATAGTTGGAACAAAAAGAAAGACAAAAATTACATATTATGAAAACAGTATTCACTCTCCTCATCACATTACTAGTTATCAGTTCAAGTTTAATGGCTGGAAATAAAGCTACCTCAGAATACTTCATCTGTCATTTTAATGATTCTGTTTCAGAATTAGATTTAAATGAACTTAAGGAACAAGGATTTCAAGTTTTTGAAACCGACAGCAAAAACCATGTAGTATTTGTAAAAGCAAAAACGAATTCCATTTTTACCAGCCATTTAAAAACACGAATGAAGGAATTAATTAAAGTAGATCAAAACGGTAATAAAGTATATATTGTTGAAACGGTAACAGAAAGTTCTCCGGAGTTCTTGAAGGTATTTTTCAATTTTATATAATCTATTCATATTCTCATAATAATTTAACAAAACCAATCGCATGAAAATTGAAAACACAAAGGCGCAAATGCGAAAAGGGGTCTTAGAGTACTGCATCTTATTGTTCATTAAAGACAATGAAATGTATCCTTCAGAAATCATAACAAAATTAAAAGAATCAAAACTAATTGTTGTGGAAGGCACACTCTACCCTCTTTTAACGAGACTAAAGAATGCAGGCATCCTCACCTATAGATGGGAGGAATCTACTTCGGGTCCACCAAGAAAATACTATAGTTTAACTCCTATTGGAGAAACTTTTACCAGTGAGCTTTCCGCTACCTGGAACGCACTCGAAAAGGCAGTAAGTTCTGCTCAAAAAAGAAATAAATAACCTGACAATTATTTAAAGATGAAAAAGACATTAACAGTAAATTTAGGCGGAATAGTTTTCAACATAGACGATGACGCATTCGTAATTCTAAAAAAATATTTAGACACGATAAAAGGATATTTCGACTATTCAGATGGTCGGGATGAAATTATGACCGACATTGAGTCTAGAATAGCAGAAATGCTTCAAGAAAAAATGCACGGTGGTAAAGAAGTGGTAAACGCAACAGATATAAACGCGGTGATAACAACTATGGGGCAACCTGAAGATTATATCACGGAAGATATGGATGATGAGCCAAGAGCTTCTGAAAACAGACAAAACAACCAGCAAAATTCAGAGCGCGCTACCTACGCAAAACGTAGACTTTATCGAGATCAAGATGAAAATATGATCGGTGGTGTTGCTTCAGGAATTGGTTATTATTTCGGAATAGACCCATTATGGATTAGATTATCATTAGTATTAGCCGTATTCCTTGGCTTCTCAGGAGTCTTAATCTACATCATTTTGTGGATTATTATGCCAGAGGCTAGAACTTCAGCTGAGAAATTAGCAATGAAAGGAGAGCCAGTTACCTTTGATAACATTGGTAAAACGGTTGAGGAAGAATTAAAAAACGTAAAAAAAAAGCTCAACAATTTAGACGGAAACAACGTTAAACGGCACGCAGACAATGTACATTCAGCCGCTTCTCATGTTGGAGAGTTCATTTTTAGTATCTTCAAATTTGCTTTCAAAGCAATTGGTAAGATTCTAGGTTTTTTCTTCATCATGATTGGTGGTCTTGTACTGATTACCTTCATAATTGGCATTTTTTCACCCACAAACAACATGTTTTTCTCTTCGAATGGTGTGGAAGTAGGATACAACCTAAGAGAACTATCTAATTTGATTTTCTTATCAGGTACAGACTTTTGGCTTTCAATGACTGGAAGTGTGTTATTAATAGGTATTCCATTTCTTGCACTTCTTTTAGCAGGCATAACATTATTATTTAATGCAAAAACACCCAAATACACTGGGTTAGCACTTGCCGGAGCTTGGGTATTAGGAATTATTCTTTCCTCAATTGGTGGTTTACGTACAGGAATGGACTTCACAAAAGAGTCTTCCGTTTCTGAAGTAATCGCTCTAAATCACATCCAAACTGACACTTTGTTCTTTGATATTTTAGATCATGAAGACATGATTAAAAACAAAAATAGAAGACATGCCTTTAACGAGTTTTTTGAACTTAGAGATGGGATATTAACAACCGATGGTATTGGTGTCAACATTCTAAAATCTAAATCCAATTATCCTGAAATTGAAGTTATTAAGAGTGCCAGTGGTAAATCATTTGAAGATGCAGATAAACGTGCTTCAACCATTAATTTTGAGTTGGATATTGATTCGAATTCCATCAATATCGCACCTTACTTCAACTTTAATGTTACGGATAAGTGGAGGTCACAAGAGGTAATGGTCAACCTTTACATTCCCGTAGGAAAAACAATTTTCATTCCTCGTAGCTATAAATACCTGTTAGATGATGTGAAAAATTATCATAATACATTTGATGGAAATATGGTTGATTTATACTGGACAATGACAGACTCTGGTTTGGTTTCTCCCGAAATTATGAATAGAGAACAACTTGATAATTTGGAGTATATCAAAATCAAAGAATTAAAAGATCTCGAAAAACTAAAAGATTTAGAAGACCTGGAGTCTATTGATGTTACCATTACTGAAGATGGTGAAGAGCACCATATCATTATTAATTAGTTATTAAACCTTGAGTCCAATTACTAATTGTTTATAGAGATTGGTCAGGCATTCTTATTACTCAAGGTTTAAAAGCGGAACTTGTAAAAAAGTTCCGCTTTTTTTTTGAATCCTTTTCTACCCTATCAAAATTCACTGGTATGAGGAGTGAAATAACAAACATTTGTCATATCCTTAAAACAACGCTTTTAGTGATTAAAAAAAAACCTGTAATTCTACCTAGCCTATCATTCTCAACGGCTTAGTATTAGGCGAAAATGACTTACTTTTGCAACTTGTAAAACCTATAAAATTTGGCAATTATGGCAGAGGTAAAAGATGCTCCAACAGAACTGGATATAATGACGCAACAAGAGTTAAAAAACGAAATTTTAAATGATTTCAAAATTGCCAATGAGAGCCGTCAAGCAAGTCTTTTAGGCCGTAGAGAGGTTTTAACCGGAAAAGCCAAGTTTGGTATTTTCGGTGATGGAAAAGAACTTCCACAAATTGCGCTAGCTAAACAGTATCAAAACGGGGATTTTAGATCAGGTTATTACCGAGATCAAACCTGGATGATGGCTGCTGGGTTATTAAGCTTAGAAGAGTTTTTTAGTCAACTATACGCAAATCCAGACCCTAAAGCAGAGCCAAATTCTTCAGGTAGACAAATGAATTGCCATTTTGCTACCCAAAGTTTAGATGATGATGGGGAATGGAAAAATTTAATGTCCCAAAAAAATTCTTCTTCTGACATATCCCCTACCGCGGGTCAAATGCCAAGACTTTTAGGATTGGGATTGGCGTCAAAAATTTATAGAAATAACGAGTTATTACAGACCAAAGAATTTGAGAAATTCTCCAATAAAGGAAACGAAATTGCTTTTGGTTCTATTGGTGACGCTTCTACTTCCGAAGGTCCATTTTGGGAAACCATGAATGCTATTTCTGTACTAGAAGTTCCAGTTGTTATGTCCGTTTGGGATGATGGTTACGGAATCTCCGTTCAAAAGAAATATCAAACTACCAAAGCAAGTATTTCGGAAGCATTAAAAGGCTTCCAAAAAGAATCTGGAACCAACGGCTTTGAGATTTTCAGAACTAAAGGATGGGATTACGCTCACCTATGTTTAACCTATGAAAAAGCAGCCGATACAGCTCGTAAATCACATACTCCGGCATTAGTTCACGTGGAAGAGTTAACTCAACCACAAGGTCACTCTACTTCTGGATCGCATGAGCGTTACAAAAATGAGGAACGTTTACAATGGGAAAAAGATTTTGACGGTATTGTGAAATTTAAAGAGTGGATTCTTGAAAAAGAAATTGCTACTACGGAAGAATTAGATGCTATTGAGAAAGAAGCTAAAAAAGCAGTAAGACAAGCTAAAGTTAAGGCTTGGGCAGCATTCTTTAATCCAATACAAGAAAGTAAAAAAACAGTTCTTCAATTAATGAAAACACTTTCTGCTCAAAGTAGCAAAAAAGTTTTTATTGATAAGGTCATTTCTGAATTAGAAAATGAAGATGAAGCCTTACAAAGAGAAGTAACGCAAGCAGTTAGGCGTGTAATTAGGCTAACCGTAAACAATAAATCTGAAACTAGAAACCAACTTTTAAACTGGTATAAAAACCATAGTTTAAATATGGATAAAGCGTTTCATTCGCATACCTTTTCAGAATCAAAGAAATCGCCTCTTAGCATTACACCAGTTGCTGCAGCTATTACAGAAGAGTCTCCTTTGATTGATGGTAGACAAATTTTAAGAGACAATTTTGACGCTCTTTTAACCAAATATCCAGAAGTTTTAATTTTTGGTGAAGACGCAGGTAAAATTGGTGGCGTTAATCAAGGCTTAGAAGGTCTTCAAGATAAATATGGTGAAATTCGGGTTTCTGATACTGGAATTCGTGAAGCAACCATTATTGGCCAAGGTATTGGAATGGCAATGAGAGGTCTTCGACCTATCGCTGAAATCCAGTATTTAGATTACATCATGTACGCTATTCAAGTAATATCGGATGATTTAGCCACCGTTCATTATCGTTCTGGCGGTAAACAAAAAGCACCACTTATTATTCGTACTAGAGGTCATCGTTTAGAAGGTATTTGGCATTCTGGGTCACCACTCGGAACCATTGTTGGGGCGGTAAGAGGTGTCCATGTTTGTATTCCTAGAAATATGACTCAGGCGGCAGGTTTTTACAATACCCTATTAGAGGGAGATGATCCTGCTATTGTTATTGAGTCTTTAAATGGATATCGATTAAAAGAAAAAGAACCGTCTAACCTAGGTGAATTTAAAATTCCCTTAGGAAAAGTAGAAGTTTTAAAACAAGGTACAGACGTTACTATTGTAACCTACGGGTCAATGGTTAGAATGGTCGAAGAATCAGCTAAGCAATTATTAGAACTTGGTATTTCAGTAGAAATCATTGATATTCAAACCATGTTACCTTTCGATTTAGAACATGAAATTTCTGAATCCATTAAAAAAACAAATCGATTATTAATTGTTGATGAAGATGTCCCAGGTGGAGGTTCTGCATTTATTTTACAACAGTTAGTGGATGTTCAAAATGCGTATTACCATTTAGATTCAAAACCGGAAACATTAACAGCAAAAGAACACCGTCCTCCATACGGAACAGATGGTGATTATTTTTCGAAACCATCTTTAGAAGACATTGTAGAAAAGGTTTACGGAATAATGAGAGAATCTAACACGGCTAAATTTCCTGAATTATATTAACGAACCCTTTTGGGTAATGATACTTCAGAAGGCCGAGTTCAATTTATTGAGCTCGGCCTTTTTTTTGATGCAATTTGGCTATCGTAAACATCTATATTTTTTAGAATCACCACTCATGTAATTTATTTCTCCTTCGCTTAAAAAAAAGACTAAATTTGGGGCAAAATTATAAGATTGTAATGATGAAAAAATTACTTATTGGGCTAACCCTACTTGTGGCGGGGATGAGCACATCCCAAGCTCAACAAAAAATTAAATATGTAGAATATGACCTACCAAATGGGTTACACGTAATTCTACATGAAGACCACTCTACTCCTATTGTTGCGGTTTCCGTAATGTATCACGTGGGGTCAAAAAACGAAGATCCTTCAAGAACTGGATTTGCACACTTTTTTGAGCATTTAATGTTTGAAGGTTCTGACAATATTCCAAGAGGGGAATATTCAAATTACGTTGAGAAAGCAGGTGGTGCATTAAATGCAAATACTTCTCAAGACCGTACTTTCTATTATGACTTATTACCATCTAATCAATTAGAGTTAGGTTTATGGTTAGAATCTGAAAGAATGATGCATGCTAAAGTTGATTCTACCGGAATCGCTACGCAAAGAGAAGTGGTAAAAGAAGAAAAAAGACAACGTGTAGATAACCAGCCTTACGGTTCGTTTCAAGCGGAAATAATGAGTCATGCTTTTAAAGTACATCCTTACCAATGGACACCAATTGGTTCTATGGAACATTTGGATGCTGCAGAAGAATCTGACTATGTAAATTTCTACAAAACATTTTATGTGCCGAATAATGCATGTTTATCAATTGCAGGTGACTTAAACATTAAAGAAACTAAGAAATTAATTGAGGCCTATTTTTCTGAGATTCCAAAAGGCGCTGAAATAGTAAGACCTACTATTATGGAACCTATCAAAACGGAACAAGTTAGAGATACTGTTTATGATAATATTCAATTACCAGCGGTAATGATGGCATTTCACTCTCCTGCTCTAGGTACAGATGATGCTTACGCAATGGATATGGTTAGTAATATTTTATCACAAGGTTCAAGTTCAAGGTTACACAAAAAAATTATAGAAGAAGAGCAAAAAGCAGTTTACGTTGGCGCTTTTCCATTCCCATTAGAGGATCCGGGAATTTTCATTGCATTTTCTATTACTAATGCCGGAGTTGAGCCTACAGAAGTAGAAGCGTCAATTATGGAAGAAGTAACCAAATTACAGACAGAGCTAATTTCTGAAAATGAATTTCAAAAACTTCAAAACCAAATTGAAAACGATATCGTTAGTGGTTATTCATCACAAGCAGGTATAGCTGAGAATTTGGCACAATACTACATGTATTATGGAAGCACGAAATTGATAAATACCGAAATCAAAAAATATCGTGCCGTAACTCGTGAGGATATTATGGCAGTTGCCAAAAAATATTTAACGGTAGAAAACAGTGTCGTGTTGTTCTATTTACCAAAACAATAATTCATCATTAAGGAAATTTTTAAACGTATTAAAATGAAAAAGTTATTATTATTTATGTTTTCGTTATTGTTGACTTCTGTTACCATGGCGCAAATAGATCGGTCGAAAGCTCCAGGAGCAGGACCAGCTCCAAAAATTCAATTAGGAGAATACGAAACATTCACTTTAGCTAATGGCTTACAAGTGTTTTTAGTTGAAAACCATAAAAGCCCACGTGTTTCTTGGCAATTATTTGTGAATAGAGATATGGTTTCTGAAGGTGAAAACATCGGACTTCAAAGTTTAATGGGTAGTATGTTAATGACAGGAACCACCACAAAAACTAAAACTCAAATTGATGAGTCAATGGATTTTATTGGTGCGAGTTTAACAACAACCTCAAAGGGTGCTTACGCATCTTCTTTAACTAAGCATAAGGAAACTACGCTCTCTTTAATGAGTGATGTTATTTTAAACCCAACATTCTCTGAAGAAGAATTAGCCAAGTTTAAAAAGCAAACCATATCTGGTTTATTGTCAAACGCATCTGATCCAGCTGCCATGTCAAGTAACGTGAGAAGTGTTGTTACTTATGGAACAGCGCATCCATACGGAGAAGTAGAAACCGAAGAAACGGTAACGACAATTAACACTGAAATGTGTAAGAGTTTTTATTCCACTTATTTTAAACCAAACATTTCTTACCTCATTATTGTGGGTGATATTTCTAAAAAGGAAGCACTGCCAATGGTTGAGAAATATTTTGGTTCGTGGGTAAAAGGAGAAGTTCCTACGCATGCATTTGAAACACCTAAAGTACCAGCGCAAACTCAAGTAGATTTCGTTAACAAACCAGGTGCGGTGCAATCAACCATTAGTATTGTTTATCCAGTAGCATTAATTCCTGGTAGCGATGATGTAATTGCAGCTAGCGTTATGAATGCAATTCTGGGTAACAGTGGTTTTATGGCTCGCTTAATTCAGAACATACGTGAAGATAAAGCATATACCTATGGCGCATATTCTAGCCTTTCTACGGATCCTTTGATCGGCCAATTTTACGCTGGTGCGGAAGTTAGAAATGAGGTAACTGATAGTGCAATAGTTCAATTTATATATGAAATGGACCGATTAACCAAGGAATCTGTTGATGCGGAGGAATTACAAGATGTAAAGAATTACTTGAATGGTAGATTTGCGCGTTCATTAGAGCGTCCGCAAACTGTTGCTAGATTTGCGTTGAACACTGCGCGTTACAATTTATCTAACGATTATTACGCCACCTATTTAGAAAGACTACAAGCTGTTACTTCTGAAGATGTGATGAGAGTTGCTAAAAAGTACTTATTAACTAGCAACGCACATATTGTAGTTGTTGGTAATAAAGCGGAAGTTGCGAGTAAACTTAAAGTGTTTAACAAAGAAGGAAAAGTAACCTACTACGATGCTTTTGGAAACACGGTAGCTGATGTGGAACCTATTCCTCAAGGAGTAACTTCAAAGCAAGTGATTGATACTTATTTAGATGCAATTGGTGACAGAACAAAACTAGCGTCAATCAGCTCACGTGACATCACGATGAGTAGTAGTATGCAGGGAAGGCCTTTGGAAATTCATTCTATTACTAAAGGCAGTGACAAAATGGTTTTAACAGTAAAAAGTGGTGAAATGGTTTTTCAAAGTGTAAAAATCAGCGGTGCTTCAGGTAAAATGACTGGAATGATGGGCGATAAAGACTTAAGTGAAGAAGAAGTTGCCACTTACCTGGAAGGTAACGTTATTTTTGATGAGCTTGCTTTAAACCCAGATTTAACAACTTTAATTGACATTGAAGAAATGAATGGAGTCATGGCTTACAAACTGAAAGTTGGTGCTTCTAAGTATTTCTTTTACGATGTAAAAACAGGATTAAAAGTAGGCGAAATAGAAACTCAAGAAACGCCAAATGGACCGGTTACCTCTACTTCTTTATTAAAAGATTATAAAGATGTGAATGGAATCTTAGTTCCTTTTACAATTCTAGAAGATAATGCTGGACAAGTAATGGAGATGAAAGTGGAGAAAGCTGAGTTTGGAGGAAAAGTATCAGACAGCGTATTTAAATAATATTAAGGTACAGACATAAAAAAATCCCTGAAGGCAAATTGTCTTCAGGGATTTTTTTTACCCATAATAATCATATTTTAATATGCTTATTACCTCTCTCACCGGTATTCTTAATAGCTTTGATAAGCTAAAGTATTTTTTTAATTTCCTTTTCTTAAGGTAATATACCCTTTAGGAGCATAAACCTTTTGGTCACTTCCAATAGCGTTTATTAGGTAATAATAAACCCCATCTTCTAAGTAATTCCCGCTTAAATCCGATCCATTCCATTTATCTTCTGGGTTCTCTGAACTAAACACTAATTCTCCATTTACAGAATAAATCGACATTGTAAATGATTCAATTGCAGTACACTTTACGAAAAACGCATCATTTTCACCATCATTATTAGGCGTAAATATATTTGGCACACTTATTTTTGACGGACTAAAGTTTACACTTTCATTTACAGGAGCTTCTTTTACTTCAATAACTGCTTTATCCATTACATTGGAACCATCTTCTAATTGAGCCAACATTGTCACAAAGTAAATACCTGGTTTATCATAAACATGATTAGGTGATACTTCAGTACTTTCTTGTCCATCGTCAAATTTCCATTTAATAGCTTTCACATTAGCCAAGGATTCAAAAGAAACTTCTAGTGGTACTACTCCTCCCATTGGTGAAGCTACAACCCTAGATTGCTCCTCAATCTTAATAGATTTAGGTGCTTTTGAAACTATATTATTTCTCCTATTAACTTCAGGCTTCTGAACTTCAGTATTCACACTTTCAATTATCCTTTCCTTTACTGCAACAACTTCCATTATTACTTTATTATCTTCTTCCTCTGTTACTTCTTGTGGTTCGTCAGTATCTTTAACTGCTAGAGTTTTAACTTCATCAACAGTGTTATTAGTTACTTCTTCTTTTTCAATTCCTGTACTCGATGTCCTTTGATTGATTTCAACTTCATTAATAGGTTCTTTTACTTCCTCCGTAGTTTGTTTATCTATTTTGATTGAATCCTCATTCAAAACAAAATAACTTACCGTAGAAATCGCTCCAATAGTAATTGCAGCAACCAACAATTTTGTCACTACAGAAATACTTCCAACCACTGTTGAAACTGCATCTGGATACGTAATTTTACTTTGAACGTTATTCCATACACGGGAATCAACCTTCTCTTCAAAATCACTAAACCTATCCTTAAATAAATCCTTTATGTAATCTTTATTTTCCACTTTTATTCTACTATTTTATCTAATTCAATTAGTGCTTTTTGAAGCTTTAACCGAGCCTTTCTAAATTGTGATTTAGAAGTATTTTCTGTAATATTCAATTCTTTAGCAATTTCTTTATGTCCATACCCTTCAATAGCAAACATGTTAAAAACAACCCTATACCCTTCTGGCAATTGTTGAATTAAGCCTAAAAGTTCCTTAGTCCTAATATTTGTTAAAGCTGTTTCATTATCATGCACTAAATATTCCGCTTTTTCAATTTCAACACTGTATTTATATTTACTATTCTTCCGAATAGAATCTAAACAAGTGTTTACCATGATACGGTGCATCCAACCGCCAAAAGAACCGGTTCCGCTATATGCATTTAATTTTTGAAAGATCTTTATGAACCCGTCTTGAAGCATATCTTGTGCTTCATCTCGATTTTGAGCATATCTTAAGCATACACCTAGTAACCTTGGAGAAAACTCATCAAACAAAGACTTTTGAGCACGATTATTATTTTTAATACATGCCTTTATTAATTCATCCTCTGTCATTCCTCTATTCAGATTCTAAGCTTACGATGTAAATAAGTAAATAATAGTTGCCTTGAATAATTATAATTTCTTGTTAATCATATCAGCTAAGTTGAATATCAACAAGATAGCCAATTAAAATTCTTCCGGCCAATAAACTCAAATATAGAATAGAATCACATACCCTATAAGTATTCCTTGCAATTCTCGTTTATCCATTTAAAATTAACTCAAAATAGACAGCAAATTTTATTCTATCAAATATCGATTAAGCCGAATAATCGCCATTTTTGACCAAATAATTAAAACTTATGGGGCGATATTTACAATTAAGTGATGAAATCTTTTATTAATCAACATGTGCATGTTAATTTTGCACCATGAATATTTCATACCTACTACGAAATGTTACCATGTTATTTTTTGTTGCTTCAATGGTAACCTTAAATTCATGTGCTAAAAAGTCTGAGCTTGTAAGCTACGAGGGGCGAGTTGTTAGTACGACAGGAAAACCTGTTGTGTCGGCTACTATTCAAATTTTTGAGACTGCGGAAGATTGGTTAACTGGCCATAACGTTATTGCCTCAATGACTTCGGATTTTTCAGGTCATTTTGAAAGCGGGCCTATTTTTGAACCAGGAGAGTATTACATTTTTGTTGAAAAACTGGACTCAAGTAATTGGGAAATCCGTAAGGTCGAGCAAGGTGTATATCCAAAGGTTTCTATACCGGAAGATAAAGGTCTAAATTATGTGATTGACTATAATAACATGTCAGCTATGGCTAGTACCCAATGGGTTCTAACGAATGTTCATAAAGAATACACTAAATCAGGCCATACAGCAATTGAGTGGCAATCAATTTGGACAAACATAAACAACTGTAGAAGAGATAATTATATTGCATTCAACAAAGATTTATCTATGCGTGTATCTGAAGGTGATATCACATGTTCAGGTGGAGAACGTAATGTATTAGGCTCGTTTGTGCCGCCAATAATTTTCAATTCAAATAGTTGCATCAACTTACCAAATACCTCTCAGACCGTAAAAGAATTTGAATATTCGGGGTGGCCTGCAATGAAAGCAAAAGATGCTAAGATGTATTTAGCATGTAACCAAAATATTGGTGAAATGTATGTGTATTACGAAGCCAATGATGGTAAGATGATGCTTGATGTATATTCAAGACGATAAAAATTAAATCCTCCCTAATTTTAATTACTTAGAATTATAATTGACTATTTATTTAAACAAAATTTCCTGATTTTGTTAACCCTATACCCTTTGACACATTGGTGTTACAGATTGGTAAATACACTAAAACCATAGCTTTAACCTCATCGTAGATTTGTATTCACTAAACTACACTACAATGAGATTACCACCACTAATTAAAGGTTTAGGACTCTTGTCCATCCTTTTACTTACAACTTTAACATCCTGTAGAAAGGAAACAGACTTATACGCTTTTGAAGGAAATGTGTATAACACGAACAACGAACCTGTTGTGAGTGCAAAGGTACAAGTATTCAAATCGCCTGATGATTGGCTGACAGGACATAATGTTTTGCTTACGATGAAATCAGATATGGTTGGCCATTTTGAAAGCGCCAAAGCCTATGAGGCTGGAGAGTATTACATTTTCGTAGAAAAATATGACACGAGTAATTGGGACATAAGAGATGTTGAAAAAGGTATTTACCCAAAAGTAATCCTCCCAAAGGATGGAGGAATACGACAAGTCATAGAACCTAATACCATCGCATTATTAGCTAATACAAAATGGAAAATAATAAATGTATTAGAAGAATACACGATGTCTGGTCAAACGGCTATTCAATGGCGTTCGAATTGGAGTAATATTGTAAGTTGCAAAAAGGACAATACACTTGAATTTGGAAAGGACTTGTCATTGAAAATTGGAGAAGGACCTGCGGTATGTGTCAATACGCAAGAAACTATTTCAGGGTCTTTTGTTCCTCCTTTAATATTCTCTTCCATTGGGTGTGAAAAGCTTGCTAACACATCACAAAAGGTAAAACAATTTGAATTTTCAGGTTGGGATTACATGGAAAGAAGAAACGCCAAGATGTATTTAGCTTGTGATTTAAGTATAGGGCAGATATATATTTATTTTAATGGAGAAAATGGAAAAGTGCTACTACATGTATATAGCAGAACAAACTAAAAAAGTTTATGCATAAAAAAATCCGAAGAGCAATTTGCTCTTCGGATTTTTTTTGTCTTGTCAATTCCTAGTTACTTGATCTTTCTCATTCTTAAACTAAGAGGAGTAATTTCTAAATACTCATCAGATTTAATGTATTCCATACATTCCTCTAAAGAAAATTTGATTTTTGGTGCAATTTTCATAGCGTCATCTGTACCAGACTTACGCATGTTTGTTAATTGCTTTCCTTTCACCAAGTTAATTTCTAAATCATTATCACGAGAGTGCTCTCCAACAACTTGACCTTTATAAATAACCTCTGTTGGCTCTACAAAGAAGAACCCTCTATCTTGTAATTTGTTTAATGCAAATGCTGTAGCAGCTCCAGTTTCCATAGAAACAATAGCTCCTTTATTACGTCCAGGAATATCCCCTTTGTAGGGCGCAAACTCTTTGAAACGGTGTGTCATAATTGCTTGTCCAGCGGTAGCTGTAAGCATAGAGTTTCTTAACCCAATAATACCACGTGAAGGAATATAGAATTCTAAATGTTGTAAATCACCTTTAGGCTCCATAATCATCAAGTCACCTTTACGCATAGTCACCAAGTTAATTGCTTTACTTGAAAACTCTTCTGGTACATCAATAACCATTACTTCGTAAGGCTCACATTTAACACCATCAATTTCTTTAATAATAACCTGAGGTTTACCAACTTGAAGTTCATAACCCTCTCTTCTCATAGTTTCAATTAAAACAGAAAGGTGAAGTACACCCCTACCGAAAACATTAAATTTATCTTCCGTATCTGTATCATCAACTCTAAGAGCTAAATTCTTCTCTGTTTCTTTATATAAACGATCACGTAAGTGACGAGAAGTAACAAATTTACCTTCTTTTCCAAAAAATGGTGAGTTGTTAATCGTAAACAACATACTCATTGTTGGCTCATCAATAGAAATTCTTGGCATTTCTTCTGGCTCATTCAAATCGGCAAGAGTATCACCAATTTCAAATCCTTCAATACCAACAACCGCACAGATATCACCTGAACGAATTTTATCAACCTTTAATTTACCAAGGCCTACAAATTCTGAAAGTTCTTTAACACGAACTTTTTTCTTTACACCATTACGTTTACATAAGGTATAATCTTTACCAATTTCTAAGTCACCTCTAAAAACACGTCCAATCGCAATACGACCTAAAAACGCAGAGTAATCAAGAGATGTAATTTGCATCTGTGGAGTACCCTCTCTATAAGGAGATTCTGGAATCACATCAATAATAGTATCCAATAACGGACGAATATTATCTGTAGGTTCTTGGTGATCTGTACTCATCCATCCTTGTTTAGATGAACCGTATAATGTAGAGAAATCTAATTGATCTTCCGTAGCATCAAGGTTAAACATTAAATCAAACACTTGCTCATGAACTAAATCAGGAGTACAGTTTTCTTTATCTACCTTGTTAACTACTACAATAGGTTTCAAACCTAATTCTAATGCTTTTCCTAATACAAATCGAGTTTGCGGCATCGCACCCTCAAATGCATCAACTAATAACAAAACGCCATCAGCCATTTTTAAAACACGTTCAACCTCACCACCGAAATCCGCGTGACCAGGTGTGTCAATCAAATTAATTTTAACATCTCTATAATTAACCGAAACGTTTTTCGAAACGATAGTAATACCACGCTCGCGTTCTAGGTCATTACTGTCAAGAATTAACTCTCCAGTATCTTTACGGCCATCCATGGCTTCACACTCGTGGATAATCTTATCCATTAATGTAGTTTTCCCGTGATCAACGTGGGCAATAATTGCTATGTTTCTTATTGATTGCATGCTCTAAATTTTGAGCGGCAAAAGTATGGTTTTAATATTGACTAATACCCTTTAATTGAAGTATTTAATTTCCGTCTAATTATCGGGCTAAATTTCTATAAATCAATATACAATGTATTCCTCAAATATCTCCTTTTATTTATAGAATATGAGAGCATAATATTCTTTAAATTCGTTTACTCAAAACAGAGAAAAATGACAACCAATACTATTGATTTTCGAAGTGACACCGTTACTAAACCTTCTAAAGGGATGCTGAAAGCAATGAACTCAGCACCAGTTGGTGATGATGTTTTTGGCGAAGACCCTTCTATAAATGCATTAGAGGAAAAGATGGCAGAAATGTTTGGAATGGAAGCGGCCTTATTTGTTCCATCTGGTACTATGAGTAATCAAATTGCCATAAAGCTCCATACCAAACCTGGAGAAGATATTATCTGTGACTATTACTCTCATATTTATCAATATGAAGGTGGAGGAATTGGAATGAATGCAGGTTGTTCCGTAAGCTTAATTCATACAGACTATGGACAATTTACTGCAAAGGATGTGGAAGACCATATTTATCCAGACGATATCCATAAACCTATATCTCGTTTAGTTTCGTTAGAAAACACCGTTAATAAAGGTGGTGGAACTACCTGGAGTCTGGAAGAAATAAAAGCCGTTAAAGAGGTCTGTGATAAAAATGATTTAGCCTTTCACCTAGATGGCGCACGATTGTTTAATGCAATTGTTGCAAACAATCATTCTCCTAAGGATTATGGAGGCTTATTCGATACCATATCCATTTGCTTATCTAAAGGACTAGGAGCTCCTGTGGGATCTATATTATTGGGTACAAAAAAGCATATTTATTTAGCGCGTAGGTATAGAAAATCTTTTGGAGGTGGAATGCGTCAGGCAGGATCACTTGCAGCGGCTGCCATATTTGCGTTAGATAATAATGTAAACCGATTAGCAATTGACCATCA
>CAXMPG010000116.1:0-4497 GCA_964195485.1 uncultured Desulfobacterales bacterium | reverse complement strand
TTGTTTAGCTTGCGCATTTATTTGGGCCATTTCTTCAGCGCTAGGCTGATTCATGAATTGCCATAAAAATAGGATGCCTGCTATTAACAGCATGCCGATTAGTCCTTTTTTGTCCATTCTAGTTTTTTGAGTGCTGCATTACAGCTTTTACAAAATCAATAAATAAAGGGTGCGGGTTAGCAACCGTACTTTTATATTCTGGGTGAAACTGAACGCCAACAAACCATGGGTGTGTTGGTAGTTCTACAACCTCTACTAAATCTGAAGAAGGATTGTAACCTGTAGCTTTCATTCCAGCATCTTCGTACTTGCTTAAAAATTCAGAGTTGAATTCAAAACGATGACGATGACGTTCACTTATAGCATTAGAACCGTAAGCATTTGCGGTAACAGAATCAGCTGTTAAGCTACACTCGTAAGCACCTAAACGCATAGTTCCACCTTTTTCGCTAACGGTTTTTTGATTTTCCATTAAATCAATCACCTTGTTGGTAGCATGTGGTTTAAATTCGGCAGAATCACAGCTGTCTAAATTCAGCACATTTCTACCATATTCAATTACCGCACATTGCATTCCTAAACAAATTCCTAAAAACGGAATGTTGTTTTCTCTGACATGTTTAATAGCCGCAATTTTACCTTCAATACCTCTTTCACCAAAACCGGGTGCTACTAACACACCGTGAACTCCGTCTAGTAATTTAGCCGCAGTATCATTAGTTACTTCTTCCGCATGAATCCATCTAATATTAACCTTACACGAGTTACTTGCTCCGGCATGATTAAATGCTTCTAAAATGGATTTATATGAATCTTTTAGTTCAATGTATTTCCCTACTAAAGCAATTTCTACTTCAGATTCAGGATGTTTAATATGTTTTAAAAATGCTCTCCAGGTTTTCATTTCTGGATTTTCGCCAATAGGTAAATCTAATTTTTCTAAAACAACTTTATCTAGCTTTTGCTCTTGCATTAACAAAGGCACATCATAAATCGTATCTGCGTCAATTGACTCAATAACAGATTCAAATTGGATGTTACAGAAAAGTGCGATTTTTCGTTTTAGGTCGTCATTTAAATTGTACTCCGTTCTACAAACCAAAATATCGGGTTGAACTCCTAACGATAATAATTCTTTAACCGAGTGTTGCGTTGGTTTTGTTTTAAGTTCTCCCGTAGTTTTAAGAAAGGGTACTAGGGTAAGGTGAATAACCAAACTTCTATGTGCCTCTAGCTCCCATCTAAACTGACGTAAAGCTTCTACATATGGCTGAGATTCAATATCACCAATGGTTCCACCTATTTCAGTAATTACGAAATCATAATCTCCTGAATCACCAAGAATTTTGAATCCGTTCTTAATTTCATTTGTGATATGAGGAACAACTTGAACTGTTTTTCCTAGGTAATCCCCTCTACGTTCTTTTTGAATAACGCTTTGGTAAATTCTTCCAGTAGTAACATTGTTGGCTTGAGAAGTTGGGGTGCTGATAAAACGCTCGTAGTGACCTAAATCTAAATCTGTTTCTGCACCATCATCGGTAACATAACACTCACCATGTTCATATGGGTTTAAAGTTCCTGGATCTACATTGATGTATGGATCAAACTTTTGAATAGTTACTCTGTACCCTCTAGATTGTAATAATTTACCTAAAGAGGCAGAAATAATTCCTTTTCCTAATGATGATGTTACTCCTCCGGTAACAAAAATATATTTACACTTCCCCGACATGAATTTGGTGTTAAAACCTGCGTTTATTTACGGGGGACAAATTTAGTATTAAAAGCCTATTTACTTGAAATTGAATGAACTTAATTTAGCGCATTTTAATATCGATAAATACACGCGTAAATTAAGATGTAAAATACTGTAAGTTAAAACTTTAAACTTGCGCCTAGACTTGGTAAGAAAGGAAGTTGATTCACTCTGGTGAAAGTTGTTCTATCAAAGTAAAAGATGTTTTCTCTATTAAGAATATTCGTTATACCTGCATTCACTTCTAAAGTCATGTGTTGTGCTACTGGAATTGTTCTGGAAACATCCATATCAAAACGAGCATAATCAGGTAGTCTTCCTTGATTTAAAGGACCGTACTCTGTAACCAATGAACCGTTTCCAGTAATAACACTGGTGCCTAAACCACCGGTGAAATCAGGTCCTTCGTAATAACCATCAACTTGTGTAAACGGGAATCCAGAACCAAAGTTAAATCGGCCATTAACGGTCCAGTTTTTCTGTTCTCCAAATTCATAACTACCTACTAGGTTTACGTTATGTCTTCTATCAAATACGGGTGCGTATTCTTGAACTCCATCCCATCTTCGGGTATATCCAATAGAATAAACCGCCCATAAACTCATTCCTTTATGACTGTAGCTTAAGGTGAAATCTAGTCCGTAAGCATACCCATCTTCAATGATGTAATCTTTTCTGAAAAGCTCAGGTTGATCTCTGTTATCGGCATTATCTTCAAAAATCTTATAACGGTTAATACCAAGTAACTGAAGGTAGTCCTTATAATACCCTTCTAAATTGATAGAAATTCTTTTGGTTAAATCATACTCCACACCCACAATGTAATGAATGGCCTTTTGTAGGCTTGATTTACGCTCTTTTACTTCTCCATCTTGGGTAGTAAAAGTAGAAGGTAGATTTTCTGGACTTGATAAGTATCCATTAAAAAGAGATACTACATCTAAACTTGAGTTAGAGCTAATTAAGTTTTGAGAGTAAAGTCCACCTGCAGCTTTTAGTCTTATTTTGTCAGATACATTGTACTTTAACCCTAATCTAGGTTCAAGAGAGAATTCATTCAAAGAAGAATAAAATACGGCTCTTACAGAAGGTTCAACAACCCAATTTCCAGCTACCAATTTATAATCTAAATAACCAGAAAACTCCGTGGTGTTTTGAACGTCACCAATTACTCTATCTAGGGAGTTTACATATTGGAAATCGGTTTTCATACCTAATATGTCAATTCCATATTTGATAGCGTTTTCACCCATGTAATTAGTGAAATCTAATCCAACATCAAATCCGCCAATTTCAGATGATCTAGTTCTTCCAACTTCATTTTGTTCTACGTAATAATTAGAAAATGAAAAGTTACCCTCTAGCAATAGAGGTGAGCCAGTAGGAACCATTACAAAATTACCTCCTGCGCCATAAGAGTTCCAATCTAATTTAGAAGTCGTGTAATCAACGTTATCATTAAATGTAAAACCAAAAAGATTTAGCTTACTACCATTTGAACCGTGAAAAGCAATTTTCCCGTATCCATCAATAAATGAATAAGGTAATCCTTCACCGTCATTTACGTAAGAATAAATACTTTTACTTGTTTGGTCTAGGTAAGATGTTTTGGCCGCAAGTACATAGGTAATAGATGAACCACCAATTTCAGTTGGTTTTTTTAATGGACCATTCAATGCTATTTTAGCTCCAAACGTACTCATTCCAATTTTACCTTGCATTCTAGTTCGGTTACCATCAATAGTACTGATATTCATCACCGATGAAATTGCACCACCATGTTCTGCATTAAATCCACCGGTACTTACATCGGCATTTTTAATAATATCGGTTTCAAAAACAGAATAAAGACCAATAGAGTGAAATGGGTTATAAACGTTCATTCCATCTAACTGTACTCTATTTTGTACTGGAGACCCACCTCTAATATACAATTGACCACCTTGATCACCAGTGAAAACTACACCAGGTAATACTTGTAAGTATTGTGCAATATCAGCCTCACCACCAACAGATGGCAGTTTTTTAATATCTTTTACGGTTACCTTTATCGTAGAAACCTTAACGGAAGTTTTTGCCTCTTGTTTAGCCGCAGAAACTTCAAATGCATCTAGCTCAACCGTACTTTCGTTAATAATCAGTTTAATATTTAATATTTTGTTTTTTACCACAACTACAGAAACTTTCGCAGTGTCATAACCTAGGGCTGTACAAAGAACGGTTTGTTTTCCTGTTGGTGCTTTGGAAATAGAAAAATACCCATTGTCATCCGTAGTCGCACCCGTAGTAGTGCCTTCTAAGAAAACATTAGTGAAAATAACTGCTTCACCTGAACCGCCATCGTAAACAAAGCCCCTAATGGTTCCTGTGTTTTGTGCTATGGCGTTGGATACTAAAAAGATAGAAAATATGAGGAATGTAAATTTTGTTTTCATGCTTGTTTTACTCGTTGAGGAGGGCAAATATACCCAAATATGAATGTCACGCAATTATTAATGTAGGTTGGTTTGTCAGGCCTATAAACGGCTAATAAGTTAAATAGTTGGGCGTTATGAAAATTAAGTTTGCAGTAGTTTGTAAATAAGTTCTTTGAGTAGTTCTCCTGCGGGAACACCAGCAGAGTTAACACCTTTAGATTTAAGGTCGTACTCTCTAATGAGTTCAATGGCTTTTACTGCCCCACCAGCACTATATGTTGCTTTTGCAGTGTAGTAATCATCCATGAAATAGGGATGAAC
>CAXMPG010000115.1:0-5738 GCA_964195485.1 uncultured Desulfobacterales bacterium | reverse complement strand
AATACAGAGAATAAAGAAGAGGCAAAGTATTGTAATTCCTGTGGAGAAGAAATGAAATAGTATTACTCACCGGGTGACTCAAAGTCACCCGGTGAGTTTTTTGGAATAGTGATACGATGACTTGGAGTCATCGTATCACTCTCAAGTGTATTTAAGAACAAAGCACTTTAACAATTGAAAGCCTCACTAATAAATGGTCATCAAAACTTTATGGCAACTGGATGCGAGGATTACTCTAATAAAAACCCAAACCAAGTAAAAAGGACAGAAATACTTACAAATAGATAGCTTGAAAGAAATAAAACTATAATTGATGCAAAATGATAAAAAAATAAGTGTGATTTCCCTTGTGCTAGGTATGACTATGTTTCTTTCAACGAGTTGTGAAGAAGAATTACCTAAAGAACAAAAGAAAAATGAAATTAAACAAAAGATTATAGAATTGCAATTGGATACTGGAAATGACGAGTTGATAGAGGAGAAAGAAGTGCAATTAGTCGATTCAATTATTATTTTAGAAATGGAAGAGAACTTTAGTGAAGTAGTTTTATATTATAAAAGTTTTATTGGTAAGGCATATTCTAGAAATGAGTATGATGCATATTTTGAATTAAATAGACCTCATTTAGATAGTTTGATTAAAAAAATTGAAAATACCCCAGCACCTTACTAATTGATAAATATAAAACAGTAGCAAGTTGACATATTATAGTTTTCTATTCTGCTGTTTAGCAGAAACTAGAAAAACTTTATGGCAACTGGGTGCCTTCGAGACATTCTACTTCGCTGGTGCTTCGTAGAACCCTCAGGCACCTAATCCACAGATTAACCCAAAGGAAAATTATTGCAAAAGATGATGTGCTTTACTCTTTCAAAAAAAATAGCCAGTTCTCAAATATTCTCTTCCAATGTACAAACAAGTAAACTTTATTCCGTTGTATCTTGTTCGTATGAAATCGCCATACATTCCAATTAACTGTAGTTTATATGATCAGCTTGAGGCTTTTGCGGTAAAGAGAACTATTGTGTCAGTTTCTTTTGAAAAAGCGCTTGAAATGACTGATTTACCTAAAGCAGCTTTTATGAATTTTAAAACAGAGAAAGATGGGGAGTATGGAATTATTTCTACGCCAGAAGGAGAACATAAAATTCGGTTAGATTACATCAAGGAGCTTAATGGTATCGCAGTGAAAGATAAGTTTGGAGGTTCATGTAGCCTTCCTAAAATCACGTGATATTTCAAAATATATCCAAGGATGCGACTACTTTTATTGAATATATGTTAACCTACCTAGGTAGAGGTTAAGATGTATATAAAGAGGGTGTTAAAAGGTTTGAAAGATTAAAAAGCCATACTAATTATAGCCAAAAATAATCCGATTGATAGGGTTGAAATCAATTCTTTTGTAGTGTGTATTCTTTGCATATTTAGATATACGTTTTTCATTACATAAATGTTTCACCGGAATGAAAATTCTATGGAATGTCAGCCCTTTTGCAAATGCATTCAGAATTAAACGCGATATTTACATTTTGAAAGAGTAAGAGAAATTGAAGATAATCAAACACATATTTATTTTTGCGCTATTTGCAGGTTATTCTGCCATTGGCCTCTCGCAAGAGTTACATCCAATATTAGATCGGTTTAGCGCTTTTGAGGTGAATAAAACGGTGCAAATTGATTGCATTATTAGCTCCGGAAGTACCTGTAATGGTATTGATATCTTACGATCCACGGATAGTTTGAATTATGAAATAATTGGCAACATTGCTGGCGTTTGCGGCAGTACATCTCATCCAGTATCCTATCAATTTGAGGATTCAAACCCACAGATAAACGCGCCTAATTATTATAAATTAGAATTAGGCGGATTTGGATTTACAGGTGCAATAGCTATTACCATTCGTAATGTGGAAGAAGGTAAGGTGCAAGTATTTCCAAATCCTGCAAATCAATTAACTCAAGTCTCTTTTAAAAACCCGGTAAACCAGAAGTATCAATTATCTATTAGGAACTTGGCGGGAGAGTTGATATTTATTAAGGAAACAACCAGAGATTATTTTGATGTAAATGTCGCAAATTGGAATTCTGGCTACTACGCTATCCAACTGTATTCGGAAGAATCTAACGCTACTAAAGTGGGTGTGTTGATGGTGGTTCATTAATTTCTATAGCAATAATTATAGCGTTATTTGAAACGCCTTCTAATCCTAACTTTCATCACGTCACATTTACCCTTCTTTTAACACCTATTTAGTCAAACAACCTCCATTCATTGATTATGTTTGCTACTCAATCAATATAAAATCAATGCGAAATTTAATAAAATTTGGAGAAGATGTTGCTGGTTATGATATTCCGGTTTTAAACGAGCGAGAAATTAGAGCCGCATCCGGAATCTTGTTTTTACTCATGTTTATTACTATTACCACGGTAATTACCACCAGTAATTTTGTTCCTTTAAAATTTGCAGTCACTATATTCCTTATTGATATTTCGATTCGTGTTTTTATTAATCCTCGTTTTTCTCCTAGCTTAATTATTGGCCGATTAATCGTGAAAAATCAAACTCCAGAATACGTAGGAGCTAAGCAAAAGAAGTTTGCGTGGATAATTGGTGTTATTCTAGCCGTAACCATGTTTACGCTGCAGGTAGTAGTGAATTCATATAGTTTTATTACGGGGTTAATTTGTTTTATCTGCCTAATATTTTTGTTTTTTGAATCGGCATTTGGAATTTGTATTGGCTGTAAGTTTTACAGTTTAATTTATAAAGATAAAGCACAGTATTGCCCAGGAGAAGTATGTGAAATTAAAGACCGACAAGAGATTCAAAAAACGAACGGAGCACAATATTTAATTGTTTTAGGTTTTATTCTATTAATCGTTTTAATGGTGTTTGTTTTAGGCGAAACGTATGAAGTTCCTCCTCATGCTCTTTTTCCTTCAATGGAGCAGTAACTCTTAGCTTCTCTTAGAAAGAATACTTTCAATAGAAATAAGATAATCCACAATTTTAATTAAGGCCACGAATACACGAATAGAGCAGTAACTTATTCGTGCATTTGTGGCCTTTTTACTTCCTGATTCACACCAAACTTTCCTAACTCTTATACCTAGTTAACTAATCTATATTTCTAAGATTTATCCACCATGAAATCATTAACCGAATTCCTCAAAAAACTGTATTTTCGCAACCTTGTAAAAACACACTGATTATGACTAATACGGAGGTTTATAAGCCAAATAATAAAGTAAGAATTGTAACTGCAGCATCTCTTTTTGATGGGCACGATGCAGCCATTAATGTGATGCGTAGAATCATTCAATCTACGGGTTGTGAGGTAATACATCTAGGGCATGATAGAAGTGTAGAAGACGTTGTGAATTGTGCGGTGCAAGAAGATGTTCAGGCAATTGCAATGACTTCATATCAAGGTGGTCATACAGAGTACTTAAAGTATATGTTCGACCTTCTTAACGAGAATGGAGCAGGGCATATAAAGATTTTTGCTGGTGGTGGTGGTACCATTTTACCTTCAGAAATTGAGGAGTTAGAAGCGTACGGAATTGAGCGTATCTACCACCCAGACCACGGTCGTTCAATGGGTTTGCAAGGTATGATTAATGATTTGGTTCAACGTTCAGATTTTCCAGTTGGAAAGGGTTTGAAAGTGGACTTAAAGTCAGTCGAAAAACAAAACAAACTTGCTATCGCTCAATTAATTAGTGGGGCTGAAAACTACCCAGAAACGTATACTAAGGTTTGGGAAGAATTAGACGGCTTAGTAGCTAAGTCTAAATCGCCCGTTTTAGGAATTACTGGTACGGGTGGTTCAGGTAAGTCATCTTTAGTAGATGAGTTGGTTAGAAGATTCTTAATGGATTTTCCAGATAAAAATATTGCTATCGTATCCGTAGACCCATCTAAACGTAAAACAGGTGGTGCTTTACTAGGTGATAGAATTCGTATGAACGCTATTAGTAATAATAGGGTGTACATGCGTTCGTTAGCTACACGTCAAAGTAATTTGGCGTTATCAAAGCACGTGTCTAAAGCGTTAGATATCCTGAAAGCTGCCAATTATGATTTAATCATACTAGAGACTTCCGGTATTGGCCAATCGGATACGGAAATCATGGACCATTCAGATGTTTCATTATACGTAATGACACCCGAGTTTGGTGCCGCTACACAGCTTGAAAAGATTGATATGCTTGACTTTGCTGATTTAGTAGCATTGAATAAATTTGATAAAAGAGGGGCGCTAGATGCTATACGCGATGTGAAGAAACAATACATGCGTAATCACAATTTATGGGAAGAAAAATTAGAAAATCTACCTGTATTTGGAACAATAGCATCACAATTTAATGATCCAGGAATGAATAGCTTATACAAGGCTATTATGGATAAAATTGTGGAGAAAGCAAATGGGGACTTAAATACGGAAATTGAAATCACTAAAGAAATGTCTGAAAAGATTTATGTGATTCCACCGGCAAGAGTGCGTTATTTATCTGAGATTTCAGAAAACAATCGGGCATACGATGTCGATGTAGAAAAACAAGCTGCTATTGCACAAAAATTATATGGAATTTTTACCACTTTAGAAACCGTTTCGGATTCAAAATTAGTGTTAGATAAATCAGGAATTGTAACAGAAGGAGTTTCTTTATCAGTGGATAATCAAGAGTTATTTGATTTGTTGATGAAAGAATTCGATAGAATCAAAATGGATATTAACCCACACCATTGGAATACCATTATTTCGTGGGGTGATGTGCAAGAAAAGTACAAGAATCCAGTATTCAAGTTTAAAGTAAGAGATAAAGAATTATCTATTCAAACCCATACAGAGTCGTTATCACACAGTCAAATTCCAAAAATATCGTTACCAAAATATAAAGCTTGGGGCGATTTATTAAAATGGACTTTACAAGAAAATGTACCCGGAGAATATCCGTACACTGCAGGTTTATTTCCTTTTAAAAGAGAAGGAGAGGATCCAACAAGAATGTTTGCGGGTGAAGGTGGTCCAGAGCGTACCAATCGCAGGTTTCATTACGTAAGTAAAGGTATGCCAGCTAAGCGTTTATCAACAGCGTTCGATTCGGTTACCTTATACGGAAATGACCCAGATACACGTCCTGATATTTACGGGAAAATTGGTAACTCAGGGGTTTCTATTGCCTGTTTAGATGATGCCAAGAAATTGTATTCCGGATTTGATTTAACGCATGCTTTGACATCGGTATCCATGACCATTAACGGTCCTGCGCCAATGATGTTAGGTTTCTTTATGAATGCGGCTATTGACCAAAATTGCGAGAAATACGTTGTTGAGAACGGATTAGAAAAAGAGACGGAAGAAAAAATTGTAGCTATTTTTAAAGCTAAAGGGGTAAAAAGACCTTCATATCAAGGTAAGTTACCGGAGGGTAATGATGGGCTTGGTTTAATGCTATTAGGCGTTACCGGAGACCAAATTTTACCGGCTGATGTGTATCAAGAAATTAAGGTAGATACCTTAACCAAGGTACGTGGAACCGTCCAGGCAGATATCTTAAAAGAAGATCAAGCTCAAAATACCTGTATTTTCAGTACAGAGTTCGCTTTACGTTTAATGGGCGATGTGCAAGAGTATTTTATTGAAAATGCTGTCCGTAACTTTTACTCGGTTTCTATATCAGGATACCATATTGCAGAAGCTGGAGCAAATCCTATTACGCAGTT